>JABLXJ010000004.1 GCA_013178125.1 Bacillota bacterium
GATCAGGGTAGACCTCGAGGTCAAGTACCCATACTGTATCCTGGTTTCAAACGGCTGCCTACAATGAGACTGAGGCTTTCCAAAAGGACAAGGCGATCCGCGCCAGGATAGAGCCGAAGTTTGGCGAGGCAAAGAGATCTCACGGCATGGCGAGAGCCCTCTACCGGTGTGTTGAGAAGGTGGACCTCCAGGTACGCCTAACGGCAATCGCTTTGAACATAAAGCGCATCTTCACGCTGCTCAAGGAGCTGAAGGCTTCGGCACTTGCAGAGCCTATAGCAGCTTGGAATACTCGGGCTAACAGGCATCAAATCCCCCATATTGTGGGGTTATATGGAGATTATGGCATTATCTCGTTTATCAAGGTGCGATTTGTGCTCCCATCTAATTAGGAGAAATCAACGGTCTCAGGAATACGCACTTAGCTTTGGGACATGGGCAGGACCTCATCGTAATCCCCTGTGCGGTCAGGTCATTCTCGGGGCAAGTCAATATCAGAAAACATGACATGAAATTTGACAGCCGTAGGCTCTACGGCTATTATTTTATGTGGGCCGGGATACCGACCTCTGGTGATAATCTAGTGATAATATAGATCGGGCATGGATTGGATATGAATCGGGGGAAGGTGTATGGGCGGTTTCCGCGTTGCCATAGCCCAGATGAATCCGATAGTTGGAGATATCGAGTATAACGCGTCGAAGATCCTGGATGCCCTAGATAGGGTCAGGAGGTGGAGGCCGCATCTTGTGGTCTTTCCGGAGCTTGCGTTGACTGGCTATCCCCCGGAGGACCTGCTTCTCAAGCCGAGGTTCATCGAGGAGACTGAGCGGGGTGTGCAGGATATCGCCGCCGCAACCAGGGAGCACGATGCCATCATAGTCCTCGGCTCCGTGGACAAACAGGATGATATCTTTAATGCCGCCTGTGTGATCCACCGGGGCGTGATATGCGGGGCCTACCATAAATCATACCTGCCCAATTACGGGGTATTTGACGAGGATAGGTATTTTGGTGCGGGGACCAGGCCCATGGTGGTAAAGGCCGGACAGGTTACATTCGGCCTTTCTATATGCGAGGACATATGGTACCCCGGGGGACCCATAGCCTGGGAAGCGGGCACCGGCGGGGCCGAGATAATAGTCAACCTTTCTGCCTCCCCCTACCATATGGGGAAAAGCGGACAAAGGGAGAGGATGTTGCGCACTCGTGCCCAGGACCATGCAGTCATAGTTGTCTTTGCAAATATGGTCGGGGGCCAGGATGAGCTCGTCTTTGACGGCAACAGCCTCATAATCGACGAGCGGGGAGAGGTGGTGGCCAGGGGTAAGCCGTTTGAGGAAGACCTGGTAGTTGCCGATGTCTTCCCATCCAGGGTGTTCTCGAGGAGGCTCCACGATCCCAGGCGCCGCAAACTATCGAAAGATGCTGGAGGGAACGGGGGGATCCTGGAGGCCCTGGACACCGTGGCCCTTGACCTCGATGCCGGTGCCAGTGCCGATGCTAACGTCAGCGCTGTCACCACTGCTGATGCTAGTGACCGGCCGGATGGCGACCAACCCAATAGCGGGGCATTTGGCTACGGCGGAGCAGACCCTGACCCCATAGGTGAGGTCTATCAGGCGCTCTCGCTCGGGCTCCGGGATTATGTCAGGAAAAATGGATTCAAGCGGGTGGTGATCGGGTTGAGCGGCGGGATAGATTCGGCGCTCACCGCCACCATCGCCGCCGATGCCCTTGGTAGAGAGGATGTTGTGGGCGTCTCCATGCCCTCGCGCTTCACCGAAGACATAAGTATAAGGGATGCCAGGGCGCTATCAGCCGCTTTAGGGATCGAATTTCGGGTCATACCCATCGAGCCGGTTTTCAAGGCCTACCTTGGATCCCTCGGGGCGGCATTCGGCGATCTCCCCTTCGGGGTGGCCGAGGAGAACCTCCAGGCCCGGATCCGCGGGAATATACTCATGGCGCTTTCCAATAAATTCGGGTGGCTTGTTGTCACGACCGGCAACAAGAGCGAGATGAGCGTGGGCTACGCAACGCTTTACGGGGACATGGCCGGCGGTTTTGCCCTTCTGAAGGATGTCCCGAAGACCCTGGTTTACAAGCTCGCACACTACAGGAACGCGCGCGGGCCCAGCCCCATAATCCCTGAAAGCATCATCCTGCGTCCACCCACAGCGGAGCTGCGACCGAATCAGAAGGATACAGATTCCCTCCCGCCCTACGAGTTGCTCGACCCTATAATCCAGGCCCATGTCGAGGAGGACATCGATGCCCCGTCCCTTGTGTCGATGGGGTACCCTGAAGATGTGGTGTGCAAGGTGGTGAACCTGGTCGCAAGGAGCGAGTACAAGCGCCGGCAGGCCCCACCCGGGGTGAAGATTACCCCGCGCGCCTTCGGGCGCGACAGGAGGTTCCCTATCACGAATCATTTCGCGGAGTAGCTGGACATGGCCCTGATGAAAAGCCACCCGGGCTATCCAGGCGCCCGGGCGGCTTGCTTCACCCTCCGATATATATGCCATCCTCAATTGCTTACGAAGGCACGGGTTCCGCGCTGGTTGTTACTCCCTGTCCAGGGTGGTATATTCAGGGCGGTGCTATTCCATCACGCAGCGGCTGCCGGTGAAGATCGGCACGTATCTCTATAACCCGCCTATCATGACCGACTTCATGAATTCAAATATCTTTGCATGCTCCATCTCATCCTTTTGTATACAGAGGATATGCTCTCGAATATCGAGGTTCGGGGACATGTCCGCGAGCTCCGCGTAAAACCTGATAGCATCGAGCTCTCCGGCTATCGCCGCATTCAGCCCCTCGGTGAACGATCCTGCGGTTACGCCCTCGTCTGGTCCTGGTGGCCCTGAGGCCATTGACATCGCAAGAAATGAGGAGAACATGTGTGCATGATGGAGTTCATCGTCGCGGATGCATCTGATCCGGGCCGCAAAGGCGGCTAGCGGCGCCATGTCCGCGAGCTGGGCGTACATCCTGGCCGCCGCAGTCTCATCGTTTATAGCCTTGCGGACACCCTCAGCAAAGGTCATGGAAATCACCCTTTCCTCCTTTTTGTGAGCCTGTGATCCGGGTCTTTGGGGGGGTGGGGGTAGTCGGGGCATATGGGCTTACCCCTCTATGATCATGATATGCCGGAGGTCGCGAGGGTGTCCGCGTGTCCTCGATTTTGCCCCTTATTCTGCTACTGTAGCTTCAGGAAGGTTAGGAGCTTGTCAGCCGCTGACCCGGACTTTACGCCCTTTTGAGCCGCCTTCCGGGGCCCTGCTGCAGCCTTTTTCCTAAGCTCGCCGCCGCAGTGGGGGCAGTAATGTTCCCAGCTGGCTACCTGTTTTCTGCAATCCGGGCATATTTCATACATTTTGGATGTCACCTCCTTACACTCTTCCTCATCCCTTTCCCATTGGTTTCTCTGATTCCTATTCTTCTTATCGGATATCTTGGTATCCTATCCTGGTATCCTACCGCGATATCCTATCTGAGGCCTCTCTGACCTCCGCTCATATAGTATCCCATTTATCCGGTATATTTGTAAAGTATTGGTAAATTCAATGTTAAACCTTCAATATGCGGTTTGGTATGGGGTGGGGGTCAGGTATGGGGTTCGATGTTGAAATCTATCGCTGAATCATATATTTTAACGAAAATTGAATAAAGGTTTATAAACACGCAACATGTCCGCGGTATGTTTCTAACGTGAAATATGGACGAGAGCCGCCCACCAGGGGCCTAAGTGCAGGTTTTTACTCTATGCCAGTCTGCCAGTCTGCAGGGTGTCTTGGAGGAAATCCATGCGAAAGCGGAGGGTGTTATGGCTATGCGCAGTCCCACAACCTACAGCCCCATCATCGGTAGCTCTACCACACTCGATGCCCTGCGCAGCTTTGTGAGGCGCATCAGAGGCGGGCATATTAGAGGCCCTAAATGAACCCGGCCAGAGAGCACCTTACCACGAGTTCCTACGGAATGTTGCGGAGCTCAAGGCCTATGTCAAGAGTATGGAGGGGAGCAATTATGCGGAGGAGCGCAGGCGCACCCGCGTTTCATGAAACCGCCTCCCGTCATAAACAGCATTGCTCCGTCATAAATAGCATTGTATCCTGAGCACAGGTTCTTGGCATCCTGAGCGCAGGTTCTTGGTTTCATAATATCCTCGCGGCTATCTCCGCAAGCTCCGAGCGTTCTCCCTTCGTTAGGGTCACGTGGCCGGCTATCGGATCGCACTTGACGGGGTCCTGCAGAACGTGGAAACGTGGAAAACCCTCTTCCAATTTAAAACATGATGGAGTATAATTACGAAAAGAGGGATGGGGTGCGCTGCCTCTCGCCTTTGCGGCCTGGCATTGGGGGCGGGATTTTTTGTTTGATTTTTATCTCTGTTTGCTTTTCGTTTGGTAGTGATGCACCTATATGGTATGTGGCGAGCCTATGCGGCATATCGCGAGGTTATGTTGCGAGGTGAAGGGGATGGAAGATAGATACCCTTTTAAGGATATTGAATCAAAATGGCAGGAGATTTGGGCGAAAGAGGGCTTCTACAGGGTCGAGGCCGGGGGGGGCCGTCCGAAATACTACTGTCTCGAGATGTTTCCCTACCCATCAGGGGCGCTCCACATGGGCCACATGCGCAACTACGCGATCGGGGACGTTATCGCGAGATTCAAGAGGATGCGCGGCTACAATGTGCTACACCCCATGGGCTGGGATGCGTTCGGGCTGCCCGCTGAGAACGCAGCCATAAAGCACGGGATTCCCCCTGCGAAATGGACCTGGAGCAATATAGATCGCATGAGGGGCCAGATGAAGAGCCTGGGCCTGAGCTATGATTGGGACAGGGAGGTCGCCTCGTGCCACCCCAGCTATTACAAGTGGACGCAGTGGCTTTTCCTCCAGTTGTATAAGAACGGCCTTGCCTATAAGAAGAAGGCCGCGGTGAACTGGTGCCCGTCCTGCGCGACGGTCCTCGCAAATGAGCAGGTTGTTGATGGCGCGTGCGAGCGCTGCGACACCCCGGTGACCAAACGCGACCTCGAGCAGTGGTTTTTCAAGATCACGGATTATGCGGACCGGCTCCTGAAAAACCTGGGGAGGCTCGAGGGCTGGCCTGACAAGGTCAAGATAATGCAGGAGAACTGGATCGGCCGCAGCGAAGGCGTGGAGATCACATTTACGGTGAAAGAGACCGGCGACAGGCTGCCGGTATACACGACGAGGCAGGATACGATCTTCGGTGTAACATACATGGTCCTTGCGCCCGAGCACCCCGTGGTAGAGAAGGTTATAGCCGGGAGCCCGAGGGAGACGGAGCTGAGAGACTTTATAGAAGAGGTCAGGCGCCAGAGCGAGATAGTGCGCACGTCGACCGAGGCCGAGAAGCGCGGCATGTTTACGGGCGCACATGCGATAAACCCGATGAATGGCGAGGAGGTCCCCATCTGGATCGCCAATTATGTGCTCATGGAATATGGGACCGGGGCCGTGATGGGCGTGCCCGCTCATGACCAGCGTGACTTCGAGTTTGCGAAGAAGTATGGGCTGCCGGTCAGGGTCGTCATCGAGCCGCCCGGCGGACACCTGGATGCGGCGACTATGGGCGAGGCCTATGCTGAGCCTGGGGTCATGGTCAATTCGCCTGGCTTTGATGGCCTGGATAGCACGGTCGGGCGCGACAGGATTGCGGGCTTCATGGAGGAACGGGGAATCGGGAGGCGGAAGGTGAATTACAGGCTCCGAGACTGGCTCATTTCGCGCCAGCGCTACTGGGGCGCGCCGATACCGGTCGTCTATTGCGAGAAATGCGGGACCGTCCCCGTGCCGGAGGAGGACCTTCCTGTGCTCCTGCCGCTCGACGTGGAGTTTGAACCGACGGGCCAGTCGCCCCTGACCAAGTCCAGGGAGTTTGTGGAGACGACATGCCCTGTGTGCGGGGGGCCGGCTGAGCGCGAGACCGAGACGATGGACACGTTTGTGTGCTCGTCGTGGTATTTCCTGCGCTACACTTGCCCGAGGTGCACGGATGCGCCATTCAAGAGGGAGACGGTGGATTACTGGATGCCTGTGGACCAGTATATCGGGGGTGTTGAGCACGCGATACTCCACCTCATGTACGCCAGGTTCTTCACGATGGTCCTCCACGATCTCGGCCTCGTGGGGGTGGAGGAGCCGTTCACGAACCTCCTGACACAGGGGATGGTGCTCAAGGAAGGCGCCAAGATGTCCAAGTCCAAGGGCAATGTGGTCGACCCGGAGTATATCCTCGACAAGTACGGGGCCGATACGGCAAGGCTCTTTATATTGTTCGCCTCGCCGCCTGAGCGGGACCTGGAATGGAGCGACCAGGGGATCGAGGGCTCGCACCGCTTTCTCAACAGGGTGTGGCGGCTCGTCCAGGAGCTTTCGGATTCCATACGCGGGCTCGATGGGCAGGGGCTTGATGGGGCGGCCCTCACTAGGGACGAGAAGGCGCTGCGCCGGCAGGTACACATGACAATAAAGAAGGTCACCGACGATATCGAAGGCAGGTTCAACTTCAATACCGCCATAAGCTCCGTCATGGAGCTCGTGAACGCAATGTATCAGTTCAAGGACAGGGCGGCTGCGGCTGACGAGCCGCACGGGCTGGCCGTGATGAAGGAAGCCTGCGAGGTCATACTCCTGCTGCTTGCGCCCTTTGCCCCCCATATCTCGGAGGAGCTGTGGCGGCGCATAGGCAAGACGGGAAGCATCCACAGGGAGGCCTGGCCCGAGTTCGATCCCGAGGCGATCAAGGTCGACGAGGTGACTATCGTAATCCAGGTTAATGGAAAGGTGCGGGACAGGATCACGATCCCGTCCGAGATGGATGAAGAGGAGCTGAGGGAGGTCGCCCTGAAGCAGGACAGGGCCAGGGCCTTCATAGGTGAGAAGGGGGTGCGGGATGTATTTGTCGTGCCCCGGAAGCTGGTCAATATAGTGACGAATTAGATAGCTGACGGAAGGGAATTCAAAATCCCGCCCGGGGAGGGGAAGCTCCGCTCTGGGCGGGATTTTGTTTTGAATTTCACTGTTTTAGGCTTTACTTCGGGTTGATACCTTGAGTTGGTTTCAAAATCATGCTTTTGGGTGGTATGGAAATAAAAGGGTAAGGCCCCAGCCGCGTCGAAAGGAATAGCCATAAGTAAACAAGTAAGAATGGACGGCCATAAGAATGTGGCTACGGAAATCCGGAGGGCTGGAGGCGATATTCTATGATTGATTTCACGCGGCGCCAGAGATACGCACTGATGGTGCTCTTGGTCGCCTTCTGGTCTGGCTGCGGTATCATTGTATGGAAGCGTTTATCGGTGCCGCCGGTGTCGCTTGAAGGTATACAAGGGGCGCAGGTGGCGCAGGTCCGGGCGGTGTCAGACCAGCGCCCGGGCGATGCGCGCCCGCGCCGGGAGGACGGGCGCGAGCCGGGTGCCGCGGTCGAAGCTGGCGGGACAACGGGAGGATCGGGGAACGCGGCGGGAGAAGTGGGAAACATGGCAACAGGAGCGGGAAGCGAGGCTCAGGAGGGGAGGGCGCAGGGCATTGCTGTCCATGTGTGCGGCGCCGTCCGCGCGCCGGGGGTTTACAGGCTCCCCGAGGATTCGCGCGTGGATGATTGCGTTAAGGCCGCCGGAGGCCCCCTGGCAAAGGCCGCTCTTGATGCGGTGAATCTCGCGGCCCGGGTCAGGGACGGGCAGCAGGTCTATATCCCATTCCAACCCGATCCGGCCAGGCTCGAGCGGGCCGGCCTGTCCTCGTCCCCTGCGGCTCCTGCGGGGCCCGCGGGCGCGGGGCGAGTAAACATAAATATGTGTTCTGTTAACGAGCTCGAGGGTCTCCCCGGCATAGGCCCGGAGCTTGCCCGCAGGATACTTGAAACGCGGGAATCGCGGGGAGGCTTTCAAACCGTTGAGGATTTGCTCGAGGTTCCCGGGATAGGCGAGAAAAAACTTGAAGCCATAAGGGGTCTCGTGAGCATCCAATGAGAACCCCGCTTCTGTGGGTGGCCGTGGCCTTCGCCTCCGGGATCTTTCTGGACGAGGTTACAAGGCCTGGCCTTGATGCCCTGGCATGCATGCTGGTCCTCATGTTGTTTATCCTGGCGGTGTGCCTGCACCTGAGTGGCAGGATATTTGACCGGCATTATGGATCCTATGACCTGTTGCTGGTGGTTGTCCTGGCCATTCTTGTCGCCTTGTCCGGTGCCCTGCGGAGGGAGGTTCAGGTCTGCTTCCAGGCCCGGGCTCCTGGCCAGATCGTGAACAAGGTCGCGAGCCAGGTGGTGGGCAGGGCTGTAACCGGTCACCCTGCCGCAGCCGGGCATTCAGCTGGCATCGCGCTCCGCCTGAAGGAGGCGATCCTGGATATTCATGGGGCGAGCCTTTCGCCGCGCCATGCAGCCCTGCTCTCAGGCTTCCTCTTTGGGGAAAGGGGCATGGACAGGGAGGTGGAAGAGAATCTCCGCGCATGCGGCGTTGTCCATCTCCTGAGCGCGTCAGGATTGCATGTGGGCTTCGTGGCGATGCTTCTATCCGGCCTCATGGCCGCGGCTGGCCTCCCCAGGGGCATTTCGGCCGCGGTTACGATAGCCGGGGTTTTGGTGTATGCCGCCATGGCCGGCATGCGAGCGCCCGTGATGAGAGCGGGCATCATGTTCACGGCAGCGGCGCTTGCGCGGTGCATGCAGCGCGATGTGGATGGGAGGAACCTCCTCGGTCTGGCGGGGCTGGCCCTGCTGGCCTGGGATCCATCACTGGTGTTCGACATGGGATTTCAGCTCTCGTTCATGGCGACATTCGGGATACTGGAATTTGCCCCATGCCTCGCCCCTCGTCTCGTCGCGTTCGCCAGCATACTGATTGGATTCATCAAGATA
Organism: Bacillota bacterium; assembly: GCA_013178125.1. Classification (NCBI taxonomy): domain Bacteria; kingdom Bacillati; phylum Bacillota; species Bacillota bacterium. The sequence continues at coordinate 8,906 of JABLXJ010000004.1, forward strand.
TCAACTGGTGCGGCAGACCGCGCACACCCCAGGCGCTCCGGGCGCCCTGGGGACCCTGGGATCCCCGGGTGGCCGGGGACGGCCGGTTCATGGCTTGCCGAGACCGTGGCGGTAACAGTGGCGGCACAGGCCGGCGTATTGCCCCTGATTGCCTATTATTTCAACGAGGTATCGCTTATCGGCCTCGTGACGAATCCCATCATGGTGCCGCTGGCGGAGGCCGCGGTGATCATCGGGCTCGTCTCGGGCCTGACAGGCCTCGCACTGCCAGCGGTTGCGGAGGTATTCAACGCTGCGAATGCAGTGATACTGGAGGCCATAATCACAGGGGCGCGGGTGTTTGCGAGGCTCCCTTTCGCCTCCGTCCCGCTGCCGTGCCCGAACCTGGCGGTCATGTTCCTGTATTACTGCCTCAGCTATCTCGTATTCTGTTCGCTCGTGCCTCCTGGGTCCCCGCTTCCCTTTAAGGCGGGCTATCTGAAGTTGAAGAGGATCGCCAGGAGGGCGGGGGAATGGTGGAGGTGGCGTGGTCCCGGAGACAAGCTTATCATCGGTATGACGCTGGCGACGGTTCTCGTTGCTTTGCTTGCATTGAGACCTGGTGCGCCGCTCAGGGTCACGTTTATAGCGGTGGGGCAGGGGGATGCCGAGCTGATCCAGACGCCGAGTGGGCGGGCGATTCTCCTCGATGGGGGGAGCTCATACGGCCGCATGGGGGCTGTAACGGCGACACTGCGGAGGCGAGGTGTGAGGCGGCTGGATGCGGTCATCATAAGCCACCCGCATGAGGATCACATCGGTGGCCTCAAGGATATTATCTCCAAGAAGAGGGTGGGGCGCGTTATCGATGTAGGCCTCGAACACCCATCCCCAGTATATGAGGAGCTGCTGGGACTGATTAAGAACAGGCGCATTCCATACCTTGTTGCGCGGCGCGGCCTGGCCATCAAGCTCGACCGGGATGTGAGGCTGGATGTGCTGCACCCGGGGCCCCTCCTCGCAGGGACGCGTGATGATATAAACAACAACTCTCTCGTCGTGAGGTTGTCATATCGCAACATAAGGTTCCTATTTACAGGGGATATTGAGCTTGAAGCCCAGCGAACACTTGTTGCAAAATATAGAGGGATGGGCATGGGCGGTGGAGGTGGAGGCGCAGTGAGTGAGGGGCCTGGCAGCGCGGTAGAACTTCGCAGCACGGTCCTGAAGGTGCCTCACCACGGCAGCCGGTACTCGGTGAATGATCTTTTTTTCAGATGCGTTGATCCCGAGGTTGCGATCGTGTCCGTCGGCCGGAACCGTTTCGGTCACCCGGACGCTGGGGTTCTCGAGCTCCTGGCATCGGGTGGTTCGACCGTATATCGCACAGATGAATGTGGCTCCATAACCGTGGTCACTGACGGGCGGGGTATCAGGGTGGTGACTGGTCGGAACCGGGCGCGGCGATAGCGGCGTGACGATAGCGGGCATGCCGGCCGGGTCTGTTCCGGCGGCCGCGGCCTGGCGGTCTAGGATCCTGGAATCGGGAATGTGGAATCTGGATTTGGAGTTTGGAGGAGTCAAGGTGCGAGGACCTGGCAGTAGGGCGGAGAAGAGCGCCGGGGGCGTGCAGTCTGCGGGCTTCAAGGACATCGAGAAGGACCTCAGGGAGAGGAGGTTTGTCCCCGTCTATCTCCTTTATGGGGAAGAGACATTGATGCGGGATGAGGTTGCGTCCGCCCTGGTGGATGCGATCCTCGATGGCGAGATGGACCCCTCGACGAGGGATTTCAACCTGACGACGTTTGATGCGGCGGAAACCCCGGCGGACACAATAACAGGTGCCATAGTCTCCCTGCCCATCTTTGCCCCCAAGCGCGTGATCGTCGTAAAGAACCTCGATGCGCTCAAGGTAGAGGCAGAGGCCAGGATAGCGGACGCCATCTTCCAGATGCCCGGGACGAACGTGGTCATTCTGGTTGCCGAGAAGAATGATGGGCGCCGGCGGATATTCAACGTTGTGACCAGGGTCGGGCGGGCGGTAGAGTTTAAAAGGCTCTACCCGAGGGATGCCCAGGATTGGGTCATCAAGAAGGCAGGCCGGATGGGGCTGACCCTGGACGCCAGGGCCGCGTTGTATTTGGTGAGCGCTGTCGGGGTGGATTTGAGAAGGCTCGAAACCGAGCTCGAGAAGATCCGCACTTACCTTGGGGATGTGGAGGGTGCGAGGGTTTCCGAGAATGACATCGCGGAGCTTGTTGGAAAGTCGCTGGAGGAGGACATCTTTGCCCTTCTCGACGCCGTCGGCAATAGAAATCTGGATGCTGCCCTTGATTGCCTGAATAGCATTACCAGGCGCGGCGAACCCGCCATAAGGGTCATAACCATGGTTGCGTGGCAGTTGAGGGGCATCCTGCAGGCCAGGTTACTAAGGGATGCAAAAATGCCGATGAACAAGATCATCAGCGAGCTGGGGCGCGCGCCCTTTGCTGTGCGGAAATGCCTGGCGCAGGCGGAGCGCTTCTCGCCCGCTGATCTGAGGACCGCCCTGACATTGTGTCACGGGGCCGATCTCGAGGTCAAAACCGGGACCCTGTCCGAGAGGCTCGTTCTCGAGCGCCTGATCCTCAACCTGTGCAGGACCGGACGTCGTAGTCCGGGGCGCAAGCCGGGGAGGTTAGCCGGGTGCAATCGAACCGAATAACTGGCCCAAACAAGCCTAAATAAAATGAGGCCTGGCTTGCTCCAGAGAACACGCATACCCGGCCTCAGCTATTAGCTCTATTACCTCAACCCTGTATTGCCTCTATTACCGATATTGCCGACTCTTCAACCCCGACCCCAACTCCAGCCCCAGCGGAGCGTCGTTCCTACTAGCCCTGGCTCTAGCTCCGGTTCTAACTCATTGTATCTTCATTGCACCCAGTTTTGCATCCGGCTTTTGCTCATTCGGCTCTTACTCGGCTGCTGCGACTCCAGCTGCCGCGAGGAGCTTCTTCGCCAGCCGCGATTTTCGTCGTGCCGCCTGATTCTTATGGATAACGCCCTTAGCTGCCGCCTTATCGATGGCGCTTACAGCCTTTCTAAGCATCTCCTGAGCCGCCTGCGTATCGCCACCGCTGAGACTGACTTCGTAACGCTTTATAGCCGTCTTCACCGAAGACTTAATGGCGGTATTTCGGGCCGTCTTCACCTTGGTGACCCGCACCCTTTTCCCCGCGGACTTTATATTAGGCAACATCTTCACCTCCTCGCACAGCATTGCCTTGACTATTCTACCACGACACATGCGAAATTTCAAGGCATACCTCGGCCTGCTAATGGACACCCTAAAGTAGGTAGTTTCTTAAGTAAACGGGAGGGCAGGGAATTGAAATTCAAACGTCCGAAACAGATCAGGGAGCTTCTCGACAGGGGCAAATCTGGGCCGGGAGTCGGCGGCGCCGGTGCGGCTGCTAGCAGCATGGCGAGCGCGGGGGCAGGTGCAGGAACAGGGGCTGGGGCCGGGGCTGGCTCGACCTGGGACCCGGGCCTGGGCTATGCCCGCACTGATCTGGCCGTTGAGGCCAGGGACCTTGTGAGGCAATATAGCGGGCGCGAGATCCCGGGAGTTGCGAGCGAGACTGACAAGACGGAGCATGCTACGGTCACCCGCGTCAGAGTCATGACCGAGGAAGCCGAGAGGATGATGGGGAAAGTGAGGGGGAACTACGTTACGATAGAATCCTCTGAGCTCCGGAGCAAGAATCGCGACATCCAGGAGGAGCTGGCTCAGCTGTTTGCCAGGGAGCTGAACGGCATGGTCCAGCTCAACAAAGATGCTACTATAATGTGCTGCGGGCTCGGGAACTGGCATGCCACCCCAGATGCGCTCGGGCCCCGCGTCCTGGAATACCTCATGGTCACGCGGCACCTTTATGGCCTCACCCCGCCAGAGCTCCGGGGGGGAATGCGCTCAGTGTGCGCCATAGCCCCGGGCGTGCTAGGCATAACGGGCATGGAGACCGGGGAGATAATTCAGGGGATCGTGGAGAAGGTGAAGCCCGACCTTGTGATAGTGATCGACGCCCTTGCCGCGCGAAGCACTCAAAGGGTTGGAACCACTATCCAGATGGGTGACACAGGGATTCACCCGGGATCCGGCGTTGGTAATAGGCGTTTCGGTATAACCCTTGACACCCTCGGAATCCCCGTCATCGCCATCGGTGTTCCCACTGTGGTGGATGCAATAACGATCGCCTCGGACGCAATGGATCTCATGGCAAGCCAGCCAAGCCAGCCAGCGATGGGTATCGGGGCGGGCCGCGGCGTTGCTCACGGTGCGGCGCAACCAGCTGCCAGCTTTACTCTAACGCCCGACCAGAAGCGCAATCTCATAAGGCAGGTGCTCTCGCCATACATGGGGACGCTTATCGTCACGCCCAAGGAGATCGATGACATGATAGATGATATAGCCAGGATCGTGGCGGGCGGCCTGAACGCGGCCCTGCATCCCAATATTGATTTCGATGAGATACTTGAATATCTCTCCTAATCTCTCGCGTCCCGGCCTCCCTGCTCGATCATCGATCCTCGGCCATAGGGCTCAATCTGGGTTTTTATGGGGGAAGATGTTCTCTCATTCAAACCATCTTTCGGCATTGAAGTTTTCGTCGAAAGGATTTAGGAATAGCACCCCATCAATGACACTGCTCGGATTAAAATCCTCGCTGAGGATCACGGGGATCTGGTTTAGCCGGGCGGTCGCCCAAATCTGCGCATCCCAGAATGAGAAGCCGTGGTCTCTTACACCGCGGATAGCTTCCAGAACAATATAGCTAGTTAAATCCACAACTTTCCATGATCGGATATAGTCGTCCACCCGTTCCAATCCTTCATCGATGTCCAGGGGGGAGGTGAGCTTTCGTGTGATAGATACGAAAAACTCTGAGAGGACCTGAACGCTAATTACCCCCCTGCCGGTTTTGGCGAGCCAATCGAGGACATGAATGGCTTTCTCCTGTTTTGATGGTTCCGATCGGTCGTATGCATAGACTAATATATTAGTATCTACGAAAAACCTATCGTTCATATAGATCCTCTCTTCTCCACTGTCGGCCTCCTTTTACGTGTCCCCTTGCTATTAAACTATCAATGAAGGCCTTCTCCTTTTCCCAGTACCGTAAATCTCGATAGGCGGTGATGCCGGAGCTGGTATAAAGTTCTATGGCTCTACGAACCAGCTCAGCCTCGGTTACGTTTAGCTCTTTGGCTCGCTGTTTAAGGAGGACGTCCTGGTACGGTGCGATGTAGACCTGTTTTCGTATCATCCTGGGCATGAAAATACAACCCCCCAATGCCTTTTATACATCGGATTATACATCACTATGCGGTTATTGTCAATGTGGATTGTAATGATTGTCCATTTTTGACTGGATAATCCTATGCAGCCATGGTAGAATAAAAATTAGTCAAAGCAACCAAGAAGAGAACGGGGGACGCGAGCCGTGAGTCTGAGGTTCATCATCGGCAGGGCGGGGTCGGGGAAGACGTCGCTATGCCTCTCCGAGGTCTGCGCTGAGCTGGAATCTGGCGACCGTGGTGCCGACGGCCCGGCGCTTATCGTCTTGGTCCCTGAACAGGCCACCTTCCAGATGGAATATGCCCTTCTCGGAAGGCTGCATACGGAGGGCACGCACAGGGCGCAGGTGCTGAGCTTTCGGCGACTGGCATCGCGAGTCCTGGCCGAGGTGGGAGGCGCGTCCCGGCCATATCTCAGCGAGCTCGGGAAGATCATGGCACTGCGCTCCATCGTCCAGCGGCGCCGCGATGACCTGCGCATATTTAGCCTGGTCACCCGGCAGGCTGGCTTCATCGAATGCCTCTCGAATACCCTGGCCGAGCTCCGGGCCTATAACATCAGCCTGGGGGGTGTGAAGAGCCGCCTCGCGGCGCTCGAGCACGAGGGCCTGGGGGGATCCCAGCTTGCCCTGAAGCTACATGATCTCGCCATCATCTATGAGGACTTCCAGGCCTACCTGGATGGGCGATTCACGGACCCCTGCGATTACCTTGACCTCTTGAGCGAGAGCCTCCCGGCGTCAGGGCTTGTGACGGGCTCCTATGTATGGGTCGACGGTTTCACAGGCTTCACTCCCCAGGAATTCATCGTCCTTGGCAAATTGATGCAGGCGGCTGCCAGGATCACGGTCGCGATCTGCATGGATCCTTTATGCGTGGATCCTACTATATGCGTTGGCCCGCCTCCGGGCCCGCCGGGTCGGACCCAAGCGCCTGAATCGGCTGGAGTTGGATCTGTAGTCGGGGAGTTTGACCCATTCTTCCCTACTTGGGAGACCTACAGGAGGCTTCTGGATATCGCAAGGGAATCGCATGTCGAGGTCGAGGACACCGTCGTTGTCGCCTCGAGGGGGCGATTTACGCTATCCGCGCCGCTCGCGCACCTGGAACGCGAATTTTTCGCACGCCCCTGGGAACCCTTTGATGGCGATGCGGCGCCCGGCGTGCGGCTGGTTGCGGCCTCGAATCCGCGGGTCGAGGTGGAAGGGGTGGCCAGGGAGATCGTCCGGCTGTGCAGGGATGAAGGCTACAGGTGGCGCGAGATAGGATTGATCATAAGGGATGCGGAGATGGAGCGCTATGCTCCACTCGTCACCTCCGTGTTCCGGGATTACGGCATACCATTCTTCCTCGATTACAAACGTCCTGTCCAGTTTCACCCCCTCGTCGAGCTCATAAGATCGGCGTTGGAGGTGGTAAACTCCAACTGGGCGTACGAGCCCGTGTTCCGTTATCTCAAGACGGACCTCGTCCCGGTAAGCCGGGAGGACGTCGATATACTGGAAAATTACGTCCTGGCCCACGGGATTCGAGGAAGGGCGTGGACCAGCGGCGCGGAGTGGCGCTACCTGAAGCAGTTTGCCCTTGGCGAGGATCGCGAGCCCGACGAGGCCGGGCGCCTCATGCTCGAGCGCATAAATTCTGCTCGGGATATCGCAGTCAATGCCCTTGGGAGATTTTATTCAAGGGTTTGCACGATGAACGGGGGGAAGCGGGCCAACGATGATGACGGGCTGACGGTACGCTATATAACGGCGGCGCTTTTCGAGCTGCTGGACGAGCTTGGCGTCGCCGAGACCCTGGAGTCGTGGCGCGCGAGTGAGGAGGCCCGCGGTGACATCGAATCTGCCCGCGGCCACGTCCAGGTATGGTCCGGGGTGATGGAGCTTTTCGACCAGGTGGTTGAGGGGCTCGGTGACCTGCATGTCAGCGTCGAGGAATACTCTGAGATAATCGACGTCGGGCTCAGGGGGTTGAGGCTCGGCCTCATCCCGCCGGGTCTCGACCAGGTTGTCGTGGGCTCTGTGGAGAGATCCCGGCACCCGAGCCTCCGGGCCGCATTCGTCATCGGTGTGAACGATGGGGTCTTCCCCGCGAGATGTAGGGAGGATTCAATTCTCGACGATGGCGAGCGCGAGGAGCTGGGGCGCCGGGGCATGGAGCTCGGGCCGACAAGCGAGGAGAAGCTCCTGCGTGAGCAGTACCTGACCTACGTGGCCTTCACACGGGCAGGTGAGAGGCTGTGGATCAGCTACCCCATAGCCGATGAAAAGGGCAGGGGGCTCCTGCCGTCGCTCTATATAAGGAGGCTCCGGGAGGTATTTCCAAACCTCCAGGAGGAGTTCATAAGCGAGGGCCCGCCAGCGGACGGGCCTGCCCTGGCATCCACACCCGGCAGGCAGGGCGCCAGCCCGAATTCGGGCGCAGGTGCTCCCGGCCCGGGCATGTTGGCCGTGCGGGTCATGGACTACATAACATCTGTTGAAAAGGCGGCAGCCTATGTCGCCCGGGAGCTCAGGGATGCGCGCTCAGGGAGGCCGCCTGGGAGTATCTGGCTGGATATATATGAGTGGCTGGTGGGCGACGAGCAGAGGAGGGAACGCGCGGCGGTGAGCCTCTCAGGCCTCTGGTATTCGAACCACGTGGGGAGGCTTCCTTGCGCGATCACCTCCAGGTTATATCCAAACCCGCTCTGCGTGAGCGTTTCCGCCCTGGAGAGGTTTGCTGCATGCCCCTTCCAGTATTTTGCCCGGGACGCGCTTCGCCTCCTCGAGAGGGATGAGTTCAAGGTCGAGGCGCCCGAGCTCGGGGTGTTGTTTCACGCGGCACTCAAGGAATTTGTCGAGCGGCTCGCCAGGGACAGGGTAAGTTGGGCCGAGCTGGATCCGGCCGATGCCGCCCGAATTATCGGTGAAATCGTGGAAAATCTCAGCCGCGAGCTGCGTAACGAGATATTGCTGAGCTCTGCGCGGTATGTGAACCTGGTCCGGATAATAAAGCGGACGCTTGCGCGGGCTGTGACCGCCCTGGGCGAACATGCGCGCAGGGGCCGGTTCGCGCCGGTGGCCGTCGAGGTGCGCTTCGGGAGCGGCGAGCGCGTCCCCGGGTTGAGGTTTGACCTTGGTGGTGGGCGTCTCCTGGAGCTGCGCGGCCAAATAGACAGGATAGATGCAGTGGAAACGGAGGCAGGGGAAACGGGCGCGGGTGCAGATGGGGCCGGGGCTCTCTATCTGAGGGTCATAGACTATAAGAGCAGCAGGAAAGGGCTGGATATCTCCCACATTTATCATGGGCTGAGCCTCCAGCTCCCGGCCTACCTTGCCGTCGCCGTTGAACACGCCCGGGCGTTTGCACGGGCCTCATCACTTGCAGGGATCCCGTCAAAGCCCGTCAGGCCGGCCGGGATGCTCTACTTCGGGGTGCGCGACCCACTCCTGTCCCTCGAGCATAAGGATGCCGTGACCGCTGAGGATGGTCAGAGGAGGCTGCTGAAGGCTCTCAGGATGGATGGCCTCGTGCTGGGCGAGCCCGCGGTCGTCCGGATGATGGATGTCGAGGGGTCGGGCGAGCTGGTCCCGGCATCGTTCAAGAAGGATGGGAGCCTGGATAGGCGCTCAAAGGTAGCCACCGCGGAACAGTTCGACCTTCTTATAGGATTCATCGAGAGCGAGATCGTGAAGCTCGGCAGGCGCATCATCAGTGGGGATATCTCCCCCGAGCCTTACAGGGATGGACCACGGCGTCCCTGCACATATTGTGAATACATGCCCCTTTGCGGCTTTGATATCTTGATCGACGGTAGCAGATACAGGGACCTGGTGCCGGTCAAGGGAGACGAGGTGTGGGAGATGATGAGGCGCGAGCTCGATAGAACGCCTGATGAGGCGCCTGACGAGACGCTCAGCGAGATGCGCAGGGGTTCATTCGGAGGGGGTGGTGCTTGATATGCCGGAGCCCAAAAGCCTTCCTGAGCCTTCAATCCACCGGTCTTGGACTAGGGAGCAGTGGGACGCTATCACCGCGAAGGCCCCAAATCTCCTGGTATCCGCGGCCGCAGGGTCTGGTAAGACCTCCGTCCTCGTAGAGCGCGTCATACGGCAGATCACGGAGGGGCTCGATGGTGGGAACCCTGTGGATGTGGACCGCTTGCTCGTCGTTACCTTCACCGATTCGGCGGCGGCCGAGATGCGCCAGAGGGTGGGGGAGGCGCTCTTGAAACTGGCCGACATAGACCCCGGTAACGAGCGGGTTCGACGCCAGCTCATGCTCCTGAACAAAGCCCAAATCAGCACCATGCACTCATTTTGCCTCTCCGTCTTGCGGCAGAACTTCCATCGCGCGGGCCTCGATCCCGGTTTTAGGGTGATGGACGAGGATGAATCATCCCTCATGCTCCTCGAGGCTGTCTCGCAGGTGTTTGAGGAGGGCTACCAGCTCGCGACCGGGGGTGCGAAGGATGGAATGGAGGGGCTTGCGGCTGGACTTGCGGCGCTGGCCGACAGGTTTGGCGGCGATAGGGGCGACGAACCCCTCCAGGATATCGTTCTCTCGCTCTACAGGTTTTCGCGGAGCCAGGTAGCGCCAGGTGAGTGGCTGAGATCCGCTGCCGCGGCATTTGACGTCCCGCCCGGGGCTGGCCCCGGCGACCTCTCCTGGGCCCGGGTCGTCCTCGAGGATGCCCGCATGAAGCTGGAGGGAGCTACAGCCAGGTTGGCGCGGGCTCTGGAGCTGGCCGGCTGGCCCGGAGGCCCTGCCGCCTACATATCCACCCTCGAGAGGGAGGTGGAGATGTGCGTTAGGCTTGCTGACGCCTGCGCGAGCGGGTGGTGGCAGGCGGCCGCCGAGAGGTTCCGCGAGGCGGAGTTTGGGAGGTTGCGCGGCGCCAAATCGGAGGATGTGGACGAATCGTTGAAGGATAAGGTCAAGGCCCTCAGGGATTCAGCAAAGGTGACCGTTTACGAGTTGCGGGATGGCTGCTTTGGGGTGCCGTTCGAGAACCTCCTTGCCGATATCAGGGGCCTTGCGCCGCACATGGATACCCTGGTGCGGCTCGTGATGGCGCTCGATGAAGCCTATTCGAGAATGAAGAAGGCCAGGGCCCTGCTGGATTTCAATGACCTCGAGCACTACTGCCTCGCCCTCCTGGTGGATGGCCCTGTGAGTCTGCAGGGTGGCGAACTCGCCCCTTCGGATATCGCGATTGCGCTGCGGTCAAGGTTCGAGGATGTACTGGTCGATGAGTACCAGGATATAAACGCTGTCCAGGACGCTATCCTGCGGCTCGCAGGACGAAGCCTCTTCATGGTTGGGGATGTAAAACAGAGCATATACCGGTTCAGGCTTGCGGAGCCCAGGCTCTTCATGGAGAAGCGCGCAAGTTATATGCCATATGAGCATTCATATGGGCATCCATATGAACATCCACATGAACCTCCATATGGACATCATACCGATCATACCAATCATGCCAGCGGACCCTTCAGCGGGTCCTCCGGCGGGCCCTGCGCTCACGGCGCCGGATACGGCGCCGGATATCATATCAGCCTCTCGGCCAACTTCCGCAGCCGGAAGGGAATCGTGGACGGGGTAAACTTCGTCTTCCGGCAGATACTGAACGGGCGCGTGGGCGAGGTCAGCTATGATAGGAGCGCGGAACTCGTGTATAATGCTCAATACCCGCCGATCCCGGGGCCGGCACCAGCGGTCTCAGGGCCAAGGCTAGAGCCAAGACCAAGACCAGGACCAGGACCAGGGCCCGGGCTAGGGCTAGAGCCAGAACCAGAGCTAGAACCAGAACCAGGTTCCATGCTGGACGAGGTTGAGATCCACCTTATCGAGGGAGATCGTGACGCGGGCGATGAGGGGGTAGCTCCTGGCTCGAGAGCTGCAGCGGGTTATGGCAATGGCGGCGGTAGTGACCGGGGTAATGACGGTGGCGAGGGAGATGCTGGTGATAGTAGCGATGGCCCTGCGGGCGGCCCCGGCTATGATTTGGCGGGTGGAGCGGATGATAGCGACCTTATGGGTATAGAGGAGCTCCAGGCGCTCGAGCTCGAGGCCGGACTCGTGGGCGCGTGTATTCACCGGATTGTGGGGCGGGGGGGCCAGGGGGCGCTCGTATGGGATAAAGGGCTCGGGGAATACCGTCCGGCGACGTTTAGGGACATAGCCGTGCTGCTCCGGGCGACGAGGGACCGGGCCAATGTGTTTCTCGAGGTCTTCAGGCGGATGGACATACCCGCATATGCGGAGCTCGGGACGGGGTATTTTGTAGCGACCGAGGTCCAGATCATGCTCTCGCTTCTGCAGGTTATAGACAATCCGAGGCAGGACATCCCCCTTGCTGCTGTGTTAAAATCCCCAATCGTCGGTCTTAGCGCTGCAGAGCTGGCCGAGATAAGAATCACGGGGAGAACCCAGGGGGCAGGGGGTGGTGCAGCCACCGCGCCGGCCGGGAGCTTCTACGATGCTGTTGTCTGCGTCGCCGGCGGAGGCGCCGGCAGCTCGCTGCCGGACAAGCTCTTGGGATTTCTTCAGCACCTGGAGGCCTGGCGAACCCAGGCCCGGAGGGGGCCGCTTTCCGAGCTGATTTCCCGCATCTTCAGGGATACGAGGTATCTCGATATCGTCGGTGGGATGCCGGGGGGGGCCCAGCGCCAGGCCAACTTGCGGGCACTATATGAGAAGGCCAGGCAGTTCGACCAGTTTGCAAGGCCGGGCCTCTTCAGGTTTTTGAGGCATGTGAGGCGGCTGCAGGATATCCAGGGGGACATCGGTGCGGCCAGGGCCCTCGGCGAGAACGAGGATGTTGTCAGGATCATGAGCATTCACAAGAGCAAGGGGCTCGAGTTCCCGGTCGTCATAGTCGCAGACCTCGGCAAGCACTTCAATCTCAAGGATTTGAACAGGGGTATCCTCTTTCACCGCGACCTCGGCCTCGGCCCGGTGTTTGTGGACCCGGCCATGAGGATCAAGCGCCCCACAATAGCCTATCGCGCCATCAGGGAGCGGCTGCGGCTGGAAACCCTGGCCGAGGAGCTGAGGGTCCTGTACGTGGCCATGACGAGGGCCAGGGAGAAGCTCATTCTCGTGGGGTCGGGCAGGAATCTAGCCGCCATGTGCGAGGAATTCGGCGGCGAGAGCGAGCCAGGGTTGCGCGGTGGAGAGTCGTCCCCGCCACCCCTGCCTGACGAAGCCCTGGCCGCCGCAGGAACGTTCCTGGACTGGATCTGCATGGCGACCATGCGGGGTGATGCGCGGCGGTTCCTTACGCATGAAGGAAAAGGGGGAGCGCCAATCAAGATAAGATTTTGGAGCTCCGGAGACGTGGCCCGCCTGGCGAAATCGGTGGTGGCGCGAGCGGGCGGGTTGGCGGGCGAGGGCGAGGGCAGGAGCGAGGGCGATGGCGCCGGGGGTGGCACCCCGTGGGACAGGGTGGCATGGGACAGGATAGCGAGGCTCGAGAGCCTCAGCGGGAGACCCGTCGATCCCGGGGTGGGCCGCGAGCTCGAGCGGCGCCTCAACTGGGTATACCCGCATACCCGCATCTCGCGCCTTGCCGCGAAGGCCAGCGTTTCCGAATTAAAAAGGATGATAGACTTCATGGTGGACGAGGTGGAAGGGGTCAGACCTGAGAATCTCCGCCCCAGGCCAGTCATTGGTGGGAGGCCGGCGTTTCTCCGGGACCGGGGCGGGCTGACAGCGGCGGAGCGCGGGACCGTGACGCACCTCGTGCTCCAGCACCTGGATCTCGGCGGGCCTTCGTCTCTTGAGCCGGGCGAGGTGGCGAGGCAGATAGGGGATATGGTCCGTCGCGAACTCTTGACCCCTGAACAGGCCCGTGAGGTCGACGCCCGGGCGATAGCCGGGTTGTTTGCGGCCCCTCTCGGACGGAGGCTGGTTGCCGCTGCCCGCAGGGGGGGCGATCGTGGATGCGGGGGCGGAAACGGGGGTAGGGGAAGCGAGGGCAGGGGTAGGATATGGATCATGCGCGAGCTGCCATTCAGCATGAGGGTGCCGGTTTCAGAGATTCTTGATATTGTCAGCCCCTATCACTTGGCTCCCGGTGATTCTGCTCCCGGTGATCCTAATGTTGATAGCATGAATGGCATGAATAGCCTGGATGGCCTAGGCCTGGACCTGGATATGGCTGTGCGGGGGGTCGGGGAATGGGAAGATGAGTACATCATGGTCCAGGGCATAATAGACTGCCTCGTGCACGAGGACGATGGCTTTCTCCTCGTGGATTTCAAGACGGATCACCTGCCACATGGCCTGGAGAGCCTTCCGGAGATGGCCGACCGCTATCGCGAGCAGATCCGCCTTTACGCGCGCGCAGTTGAAAAGATATATGGCGAGCCTGTGAAACAGGCCTTCCTGTACTTCCTGTCGGCCGGCAGGGTGGTTGAGGTCGGGTTGGGTCAGCAGCCGATTTTCGGGTCAAGGCGATAGCGCCTTGCAGAGTCCCACGCATTCCCGGCACCTGATGCAATTCAGCCCGTTTACCTCCCTGGGCACATCAAGGTCCATCGGGCAGGCCCTCGTGCATTCTCCGCAGTCAGTGCAGAGGTCCGGCCTGATCGTTATGGCGAAGCCCGGGGCCACCTTGTTGAATGGGGAGTAGATCGCGCCCAGGGGGCAGATGAAACGGCAAAATGGGCGTTTCATAAACAGCATCAGCCCCAGGAGCGCGGCTGTAATCCCGATCTTCAGCCAGAAGAAGGGGCCGATGAGGGCTCGGATCTGCTGGTTTCCAAGGGCCAGGGGTATGCCGGCCTCCAGCGTCCCGACAAAGCACAGCTTGGAGAACCATGGTTCGAGGGTGAGGAACGGGATTATGAAGACGAGGACTGCAAGCACTACGTACCGCAGGAAGCTGAGCCTGGCGCCGAGCCTATTTGATAGATATATCTTTTTCACTGGTACCGGCAGCCTGTAGAGCATATCCTGGAGCCCGCCCACCGGGCATATCCACCCGCAGGACCCCCTCCCGAAGGTGCTCCCCACGGCGCCCAGGATGCCGAGGGTGAAGAAGGGGACCCGCCGGATGACTGCAAAGTGTTGCAGGGTGCCGATCGGGCACGCGAAATTGGCGGCCGGACACGCATAGCAGTTCAGGGTCGGGCAGGGGATGTATTTGAGGAATTTAAAAAAATACGAGTTCGCCAGGATGAAGCCGAGCGCCTGCCAGAGAGCCCTTCTGCTCCTGCTTCTACCCCTGTTTTCGCTCCTGCTCCTGACCATGTTCCTGCTCCCCCGCTCCTGCTCACGTTCATGTTCATGCTTATACTCATGCTCATACGCATGCCTTTAGGATTTTTCTTACCGCGCATAACCCCAGGGACTGATCTGCCACTTAAGCTACTACCTTAGTATTGGAGCGCATCTACTTCATTCATCCCGCGCCTTATGTGCGGTAAGGACTTTTTGGACGCGGCCACCAAGTCACTGGATACCGATACACGACAGGCATATGATTACCGCATTCGCAAACACCCGTCTGGGTTCACCGGACAGCGCGCCGGCCCCTGCAAGGAAGAGCGATGCCAGCAAGGTGACCAGAAAAAGGTTTCTCCTGAGGGTTGCTTTCCAATCCAAGTCTTTCACCTCAAATCTAAACATGCGCAGTGCCAACTTTTTTGGCAGGCTACGCTCAAAGATGCCAACTTTCTGGGCAGCCTTCCCCAGCCAAAAGTGAAAGTGCCAATTATCTTGGCAGGTCACGTGCAAGGGTGCCAAGTTTATGGGCAGTTATTCGTCCATCCTGCCAAGAATCTTGGCAGGGTGTCCCGGCAAAGAGGTGAAGGTGGCAACTTCCTTGGCAGGTTGTACGTAATGATGCCAAGATTCTGGGCAGCCACTCGCTCATCTTGCCAAAAATCTTGGCAGTTTGCCTCGGTAAAAGGTGAAAGTGCCAATATTCTTGGCAGGTCGCGCATAAAGGTGCCAAGATTCTTGGCACTTGGCAGTTTCGCCGCGCACAGGGGTTAGCTGCTAGATTCTATTATACCCCGGGGAGTATGCTTTTTACAAGTCCACCCTTACCACATCCCTGTCCATTTTATCCATGCACCGGTTTATTTTGTGCAGTAGGTCAGGATCTCCCGTGCAGGCGAGCTTCACCTGGCGGAGCAGGTCTATCCCACGGCGAAGGGCTGAGACCACATCCCCCTCATCCATGTTGACCGGGCCGAAACGGGCCAGCTGCATCAGGTCACCAAAACCGGCGCCGCGGCTCCACGCGTAGGCAAGATGCGAGATGGACGGGTCAAATACCACTGTAGAGAGGCCGAGCTCGCGATATTCCGCCCGCTGGATTCTGCGGATAATGGCCTGGACTCCTTCGAGATCGAATGGGGCCCTTGTCATCCTGGCCCCTTCCCTCCTTGGCTGGTAATCCACGGCAACCGCCAGGGCGTTTACCTGGTCCTCATCGAGCCTGTGGAAGAACTCCCCAGAGATGAGCTCGGTCACGAGGAGTTCCTGGACATTTATACGAGACGCCATAGCCCCTTTTTCTGTCAACGCCGCAAATGCCCCGGCTCCGGTTTCAGGGGTTCCGGCGGCGATGTAGCCGAGCCTCTTCAGGAGCCGGACCTTCGCCTCGAATTCGGCCATCAGCTCGCTGGTTGCAGGCAGGCTTGAGAGCTCGGCCTCGAGACGCCTGAGCCTGCCGTCAAGACGGCGAAGGCGCTTTGCGCCGCCCTGCGCCCGAGTCGCACGCCCCGACAGGGCTGCCTCCTGACCCGCCTGGGTTGCGTGCCCTGACGGGATCGCGTGCCTCGACTTGCTGGCAAGCTCATCGCGCCTTGCGCGGATTGCCTCAATTTCCGCCATCAGATTGCCCGCCCTCCGCCTTCGCTGGTATGCGGCAAAGCTCTTATCCAGGAGGGTCTCGACCTCCTCGCGGGTGTACCTGGCCACGAGGTTCAGGACGGTATTGTATGAGAGCCTGAACTGGCTTGCGAGCCTCTCCAGCTTCTTTTCCTCGTGCACAGGGAATTGCTCCTTGTCGAAATAGTTGAGGTCGACCAGGGTAAACACGTAGCCCTGCCTGTCTACCCCCCTGCGACCAGCCCTTCCCGCCATCTGGAAGTACTCCTGGTTGGTCATGGGGCGATACCCGAAGCCGTCGAACTTCTCGGGGGAGTCGAAGCAGACGGACCTTACCGGGAGGTTCACGCCCACCGCGAATGTCTCGGTACAGTAAAGGACCGCGATCTTGCGCCTTGCAAAGAGCTCCTCCACGATCTCCTTGAGTATGGGAAGCAGCCCGGCGTGGTGAAACCCTATCCCGTCCACGAGGGCGCGGCGGAGGGCCTTTGAGGTCGGGAGCTCCTTTGCAGACGATCCCTCCATCTTTTCATCGAAAAATCTCTTCACCTCGCGCCTCTCGTCGTTTGCCAGGAACGAACAAACCTGGGCGAGCTCCCTCGCCTTAATCTCACACTGCTGCCTACTGAAGAGGAAATAGAGGCATGGCAGCAGGTCCGGGGTAAGATGCCTCACGAGGTCGATATGCGATGTGGATGGGAGGAGGCCATACCGGGCCTTCTTGCGCTGCCTTTTATATGCACGGGCGATATCCTGGAGGCTTCCAGCCCCGGCCCCCTTCTCAAAGAGGTAGTGGGCCAGCGGCACGGGCCGCTCGCTGTGCCTGACGACCTTGACCTCCTCTTCGCGGGTCTCGCTCATCCAGTCCGCCAGCTCCGGGGCATTGGGAATGGTCGCGCTCAGGCCCAGAATCCTTATGTGCCGGGGAAGGAAGATTATTGCCTCCTCCCATACGCTGCCCCGTTCCTCATCCCCGATGTAGTGGATTTCATCGAAGATTACATGCGAAACCCCCGCGAGCCGGTGAATATCGGTATGAAGTATGTTGCGCAGTATCTCCGTGGTCATTACGAGGATGGGGGCTGTATCGTTGATGACGATGTCTCCGGTGACGATGCCCACGTTATCCGGCCCGTACTGGAACTTGAAATCCTTGTACTTCTGGTTACTCAGCGCCTTGATGGGCGCTGTGTAAATGGCCTGGCTTCCCCGCCGGATAACTTGGTCAATAAGGTAGTCTGCCACCAACGTTTTGCCTGACCCGGTGGGAGCGGACACCAGGACTGACCTTCCAGCCAGGAGGTGCCCTATCGCCTCACGCTGGAAATCATCGAGCGTCAGCCCTCTATACGGGGCCGGCGCCCCGTGGACCGGCGTCCCGGTCTCGACCGGCGGCGTCCGGGCGCCCTGACCACCCGCCTGAGCCACGCTAGTTTCCGCCTGCACCTGCATATCCGCTTGCGCATCCTCCGCCTGCGCGCCCGTTTGCACATCCCCTGTCTGCACGTCGTCTATTTGCCCGTCGCCTGCCTGAATGTGAGCCTGAATCTGACCTGTGCTCAACTGCAGCAGCTCCTTGAGTCTTATTCTTACCCGGGCTCTTCAAGCTCTTCAAAGCTCTATTGAATGTACATGTCGGCCCGGCTATAATCTAATTATACCGTAATTATACCCTAAACATAGGATGCAAAACTAGGATGCAAAAGTTCGCCCCTAATAGCCCTGGCCGGAAAATCACGGAGCGGCCCGCCCTCTGTGGCCGCCGCGAAGGGACGGGGCGGGGGAAAGGGCGGGGATGATTTGGGCCAGGAGTGGCGACTTCTTGATACAGGGGTTCGTCCCGCCGCCGAAAATATGGCGCTGGATGAAGTCATACTAACGGCGAGGAGCAGGGATCTCTCGCCGGATACCATTCGCTTCCTCCAGTTTCATCCCCCATGCGCCCTGGTGGGCTACCACCAGGATGTTGAGCAGGAGGTAAGGGTGGACTGGTGCCGGGAGCACGGCGTGGAGATCAACCGGCGCATCACGGGGGGTGGGGCCCTATTCTGGGACGAGACCCAGATCGGCTGGGAGGTAATCGCCGCGAAGTCGCATCCCGGCATCCCGTCCGGCATCGAGGGGCTCTATGAGAAGCTCTGCCTGGCCGCGGTCTCGGGCCTGCGCGCGCTCGGGGTGGAGGCATGCTTCCGGCCGCGCAACGATATCGAAGTGAACGGGCGGAAGATATCCGGCACCGGCGGGACCGGTCTCGACGGCGCGTTCCTGTTTCAGGGCACGCTCCTCGTTGACTTCGACGTCGATAGTATGCTGAGGGCGCTCAGGATTCCCACCGAGAAGCTCAAGCGCAAGGAGATCGAATCCGTCAAGGAGAGGGTCACCTGCCTCAAATGGGAGCTCGGCTATACGCCCTCGCCCGCTGAGATAAAGGCTGCGCTGTGCAAGGGTTTCGAGGATGCACTCGGCATGAGCCTTTCGCCGGGGTGCCTGACGTCCGCGGAGGAAGGTCTTTTCGCGGAGCGGCTCCCGTATTTCCGCTCGGACGACTGGATCAGAAAGGTGAGGCAAAAGCCCGGGTCGAGCTTTGAGCTCCGGTCCGTGAGAAAGGCCCCGGGTGGCCTCGTGCGCGTCTCACTGGCCCTGGATAGGAGCACCTCAAGGGCCTCACGGCTGAAATCCGTGTTCATCACGGGCGATTTCTTTGCCCACCCGAAGCGGGCCATATACGACCTCGAGGCCCGGTTGAAGAACGCAAGGGCGGAGCCGGCCACCATAACGAGCCTGGTCGAGGCCTTTTTTGCGGAGAGGGGGGTGAAGATCCCGGGAGTGCCCCACCCCGAGATATCCGGGGCGATCCTGGAGGCGCTGAAGAAGGTCAAGCTCACCCAGTTCGGCATCCCCGAGGGCGACGTAAACTCGATTTTCGCAGTCAAGGGGGCGTTTGGGGATATCCTGAGAGAGCTAAATGAGGCCTCCCGCGCCGGCCCCGTTGCCATCCTGCTCCCATACTGCGCAAAAAAGCCGGGGTGCTCATACCGGTATCGCGAGGGCTGCGCCTCGTGCGGCCAGTGTAGCATCGGGGAGGCATACGACATGGCCCGGGAGTTCGCCTTGATGCCCGTGTGCATTCAAAACTACGAGATGCTGGAGTCGACCCTGGAGGGCCTGAAGTCGCGGGGGGTATCCGCGTTCATCGGTAGCTGCTGCGAGGCCTTTTTTGCAAAGCACCACGATGATTTCGAGAGGATCGGGCTCAAGGGAATCCTCGTTGATGTAGAGAGCTCGACCTGCTACGATCTTGGCAAGGAGAAGGAGGCCCACCACGGGCGCTTTGAAAACCAGACCGAATTGAAGCTCGGCCTTATCAGGAAGGTTCTGGAGGCAATGAAGAATTATGGCAATTATGACTGCGGGGAGCATTCGTGAACGTGAATACGACGCCTTAGTGGTCGGGGCCGGGCCCGCGGGCGCGTGCGCCGCGAGGAGGCTGGCGCTGGGTGGGGTCAGGGTGCTCATCGTGGAGCGAAAGCCCCAGGTAGGCGTGCCTGTTCAGTGCGCGGAATACGTTCCGATGTTCATCACCCGCTATGTCCCCCTAGATGCTGGCCATATAGCGCAGCGCGTGGACGAGATGGAGACCTTCCTCCCCACGGGTGAGGTCGTCAGGAATCGCTTTCCAGGTTATGTCCTGCACAGGGCGCTTTTTGACAGGAGCCTTACAGCCTCGGCGCTCAGGGCCGGGGCCGAGCTCCTCCTCCGGGCGAGGGTGACGGGTTTGAGCGATCATGGCGCTGTGATCGAATCAGGGGGCCCGGGCCGCAGGGAGAGGTTCGAGGTCGCTGCTAAGGTGATTATAGGGGCGGACGGGCCCCTCTCGACAGTGGGGAAGGCCACCGGCCAGGAGAACGCCGAATTTGTCGTGGGGGCGCAGTGCGAGGTCCTGCTTGATCGGCCCCTCGGAGCCACGCAGGTCTATTTCGATCCCGAGTATTTCGGGGGCTATGGCTGGGTCTTCCCGAAGGGGGATACGGCGAATGTCGGAGTCGGGTTGCAGCTCACGGACACTAGGGCCTCGGGCGCCCCGTTGGACAGCCCGCCAGGGGCGCGCGAAGCCCTCGGGGGCTTCCTGGATAAACTCAAGGTCAGCAGGGGCAAAGTTCTTGGCTATACGGGCGGTCTTATCCCGGTTGGCGGGCCCCTCGCCGCGGTATCCGGGCGCGTGCTCCTTGCCGGCGATGCAGCCGGGCACACCCACCCCTTGACGGGCGCAGGCATACTTCACGCGGTGATAGGCGGCGATGCGGCCGGGAGGGCGGCGGCCCGGGCGATCAGGGATAATGATATGGAGGCCTTGAAGTCCTATGATGATGAATGGCGTGGTATTTTCGGCAAGAGCCTCGAGAGGGCGGTCGCGGGGCGCGCGCTCTTGATGAGTAACTGGTGTTGTGACCGCGGGGCTCTGAGCGAGCTCATACGCAGGACGTGGATAGCGTTTCGCTCGCTTGCTGATCGCCCTCTTATGGATGCTCGCTTATGACGCCCACTTATGGCCCACTTATGGATTGACTTTCCTCTTTCCCTCTGTTACAATAAAACCTGACAGGAAACCCGATTATTTAAGTCGGTTTATCAGGATTTCTTCAACCTGTTTCAAGCTTCCCGGGCGGGTCCGGGCGGATCTATTCCTAGTTTGAATCGGAGGTAGCTGAAAATGGAACGAATTGGACGGGTCGCAGAGGATATAACGGAGCTCGTTGGTCGAACGCCGATGGTGCGCCTCCGCAGGGTGGCACAGGCACAGGGTGCGGTTGCGGAGGTTGTGGCCAAGCTGGAGTCCTTTAACCCGGGTGGCAGCGTAAAGGATCGCATCGGGTACAGCATGATCGCTGCTGCAGAGGAGAAGGGGATATTGAAGCCAGGGAAAGGGGCGGTGGTGATTGAACCTACAAGCGGGAACACGGGTATAGCCCTGGCCATGGTTTGCGCGGCAAGGGGCTACAGGCTCATCCTCACCATGCCGGACACTATGAGCATCGAGCGCCGGAACCTCCTTGCAGCTTACGGCGCTGAGCTTGTGCTCACACCTGGCGCCGAGGGAATGAAGGGTGCTATTCGCAAAGCGGAGGAGCTCGTTGCCCAAATTCCAGGCGCCTTCATGCCGCAGCAGTTCGAGAACCCCGCCAACCCTGAGGTCCACCGCCGAACCACGGCTGAGGAGATATGGGCGGATACTGGGGGCAAGGTTGATGCGATCGTGGCAGGGGTCGGCACGGGTGGGACGATAACTGGAGTCGCCGAGGTTTTGAAAAAGAGGAAACCGGAGGTTTACGTAGTGGCCGTCGAGCCGGCCGATTCGCCGGTGCTTTCGGGCGGCAAGCCCGGGCCACACAAACTGCAGGGGATTGGAGCAGGATTTGTGCCGAAGGTGTTAAACCCCAAAGTCATAGATGAGATCTTCAGGGTCAGGACCGATGAGGCCTATGAGGCCGCACGGAGGCTCGCAAGGGAAGAAGGCATCCTTGCGGGCATCTCGTCGGGCGCCGCGACCCACGCTGCGCTGGAGATAGCGAAAAGGCCGGAGAATGCAGGCAAGCTGGTCGTGGTGATCCTGCCTGACACGGGTGAGAGATACCTGTCCACGCCTTTATTCGAGTCGGATCAGGGGGAAGGAAGAGGATGAAGCTATCGACTCGCGGCAGGTATGGCGTGAGGCTGATGTTTGATCTGGCCCTCAACTTCGGCAAGGGACCCATACCTCTCAAGGATATCGCGAAGCGGCAGGACATCTCCGAGCATTACCTTGAACAGCTCGTGGCTCCATTGAGGCGGGCGGGAATGGTAACCAGCATCCGCGGCGCGCAGGGGGGATATGAGCTCTCAAAACGCCCTGAGGAGATCACTGTAGGGGATATAATCAGGGTGCTCGAGGGACCAATCGCGCCTGTTGAATGCGCCGGCATGAATGCCCCATCCGAGGCCTGCGACAGGGCTGACAGGTGCGTTGCGCGCCTCATCTGGGAGCGACTCAGGGATAGCATCACGTCACTGCTGGATTCCATCACACTCGCAGATATGTGCGAGGATGTCGGGAAGCTGTCTGGGGAACAAGATAGCTATATGTACTATATTTAGACATTTAGACCAGATTTAGACCAGGGCCAGAGTCAGGGGTGAGGTCATGGAGGAAGGAGCCTGGAAGGAAATCACGCTCGGGACCGGTGGGGCCGGCTCCACCGGGACCGATCGCGGCCTTGAAGAGGCGTGGCGGGTGAGAAAGGCCAACTTTACCGATATCATTTATTTCCCCGTTCCCAGCATCATAAGATATGATACAGAATGTTACACAAACAGCCCTGCAAGCTTTGTCCCCGTTTCTATAACAGGGAGAGCGTGCGCCCTCAGGTGCGATCACTGCAATGGCCGCATCCTGGAGAATATGATCCCGGCGGCGACGTCTGGAGCCCTCCTCGCCCTGGGGAAGAGGCTGGCGGGTGCCGGCTGCCGCGGTCTTCTCATAAGCGGCGGCTCGGGCCCGGATGGCTCCGTCCCACTGGACTCATTTATCGACGCGATAAGCGAGCTCAAGCGGGCGTACGGGCTTCGAATTGCCGTTCACACGGGGCTGGTCGACAGAAACCAGGCCCGGCGGCTGGCAGGAGCGGGCATCGATGTAGCCATGATCGACGTCATCGGGAGTGCGGCAACCGCCCGCAGGGTCTACCACCTCGAGGCCGCCCCCCAGGATTACATCGGGTCTGTCAGAAACTTGAAGGACGAGGGCGTGCCCGTGGTGCCTCACATTGTCCTGGGCCTCGACTACGGGCGCCTCGAGGGAGAGGTCGACGCCCTGTATGCCCTTTCCACCTGCGGTATTCATGAGCTTGTCCTGGTTATTATGATGCCGCTCAAGGGCACGCGCATGGAGAGTGCCAGGCCGCCCGGACCCTCGGAGCTTGCCGGGGTGTTTGCGCTCGCGAGGGGCTTGTTTCATCGCCAGCACATATTCCTTGGCTGTGCAAGGCCGGGAGGAGATCACAGGCGCGATGTCGAATTACTCGCGGTAAGGGCCGGGTTCAACGGGATCGCTTATCCATCCGATGAGACGATTCGCCTCGCTCGCGACCTGGGGCTCGAGGCAGTATTCTCAGAGCAGTGTTGTTCGCTGGTGGTATGAAAGTTATATACACTAAGATAGATTAAGGCGGCGTGAGGCGGGAAGTAGAAGGAAGAGGGCGGGGCGTCAAGGAGGTCAGGTTGTATTTATGGATTCGATGCAGGCGCCGGGGCCCACCCCGGCGATTGAAGAGAGCCCTGAGCCTGAGATTGAAGAAAGCCCTGAATACGTGCGCACGAGCCTGGGCGCGGCCATCGCGTTGGGCTTCAGCCCAGGGGCTTTTTACAGGGATGCAAGGGCCTACTGTGTTAACTTGCTTTTGACCTATGGGGATGGGTGCAGGGCAAATTGCGCCTATTGCGGCCTCTCGCGCAGCCGGGCCGGCGAGTATACGGATAAAAGCTTTATACGCGTCAAGTGGCCAGTCGTCAGGGTGAGCGAGGTCGCGGAGCGAATTGGTGAAATTGGCGATTCAGCCGGGTCGCGGGGCGAGGTCGAGGTGCGAAGGGTGTGTATCTCCATGGTTACCCACCCGAGAGCTGCGGCCGATGTGGTGCGCGTGGCAATGGCTATTCGCTCGCGATCGGATGTGCCGATCTCGGGGCTTCTGACCCCTACAACCCTCGCGAGGTCGGACCTGGAGGCGATGAAGAATGCCGGCATCGATAGAATCGGCATCGCCGTTGACGCGGCAACGCAGGGGATTTTCGACGTCTTGCGTGGCCACGGCGTGAGGGGGCCCCACAGGTGGGAGAGCTACTGGAAAGCCCTTGCTGAAGCGGTTGAGGTGTTTGGCCGGTGGATGGTTGGTTGCCACCTGATCGCCGGCCTCGGGGAGACGGAACAGGAGATGGCGGGCGCCATACAGATGGCGCACGACATGGGCGTCGTCACCCACCTTTTTGCCTTTTATCCCGAGCACGGTTCGGCCATGGAGTGCCACGAGCGGCCCTCCCTCGAATCTTACCGCAGGATTCAGCTCGCGCGATATTTGATAAATGAGGGCATTGCAAGGTGCGAGGACTTCTCGTTTGACGGCGGGGGGACGATCACCGGCTATGGAATCCCCCGCGACAAGCTTGAAAGTGTAGTAGGGCTCGGCCTCCCGTTCATAACGAGCGGGTGCCCGGGCAAGCATGGCGAGCTGGGCTGCAACCGGCCCTACGCGAACGAAAGGCCCGGGGAGCCCATCAGGAACTACCCCTTCCCGCCGGACGAGCAGGATATAGAGGAGATCAGGGCCCAGCTTGGTTTGTCCATGTGATGTGTGAGTGTGATCCGGAATAATTCCGGAATAATACGACCCGGAGTAATGCAACCCGGAATAAATGGCAGGGCTCAGGCATATACATAGCACTGCACAAATGAACCTTTGAAGGCGCGTCTGGGAGGCGCGGGTGAGAGGCGGGGTGAGTGCTATGTATAGGGATGCGAGGAGGAGGCCGCGGCACAGGTTTTACCGTCACCGGTTCGTCCGGTGGGAACGGGAACAGCGTGCGAGAGGGACGCCCGGCCGCCTGATGAGGAGCCTCGCCTTTTTTTATGCGGCTTTATTCCTAATTGTAGCGGCGCTGGTGATGCTGGGCGCCACTCGTCTCCCCGGCCTCCCCGGCGATGGCGGCGGCCCGGGAGGGGAAGGGGGGCTGGCGATCGCACCCGGACTGGGGGATTTCTTCGACTCCGCCGAGAGAAACCTCTTCTCAATGCTTTCCCGCTGGCTCGAGCCGTATCCAGGTTTGCACACAATAATCTTTGAAAGGGGCGTGCCCGCCCTTGCACCCGAGCAGGAGGCGCGGCCCGGCGAGGACCACCCCGGGACAGGCCGGGGGGTGATAAGATCCGTTCTTCTCGCCCTTACAGATGCGGATTTCTCCGATCTGAAGGCCCTTCTCACCTTTCAGATTCCGAGGATAAAGAGCAAGCCACCCCAGGAGAGATCCAAGGAGGCCATAACGAGCCGCGGGGTCCCGGTCGCCAGGGTGGCGGAGGCAGATAGCGCCCATGATGATAGGCGCGCCGGCGAGCTGGCCGGGCTAGCTCCAGGCGATCCTGCCGGGCCTGTCGCCGCCAGGCCTGCAGTGAGGCCTGGCCCGGCCCCTTCCCCCGCGGAGCTGCCCCGGGGGGCTGTTCCCGGCATCCAGGGGGGTGCCAGAAATCTGGAGGGTCCGCGTGAGCCTCTCGTCGCAATATATCACTCGCACAGCTCTGAGGCCTACAGGCCGACATCCGGCGTCGATTATGTCTGGGGCAGGCCCGATGGGGTTATACGGGTCGGCGATGAGGTGGCGCGGGTGTTGACCGAGAAGTACAACATCCCCGTTATCCACTCGAGGAAGGTTCACGACTTCCCCAAGTGGCGAGAGGCCTACATGAATGCCCTCCCGACGATTGAGGGCATCCTCGAGAAGCATCCATCGATCGAGATCGTCCTGGATATTCACAGGGATTCGATACCGGTCCCGGCCCCGATACCCAGGACGGTAACCATAAAGGGGCAGAAAGCCGCCCGCATCTTCATTGTAGTATCAAACGACAAGTTTGGCCTCCCGCACCCGCGCTGGAGGGAGAATTTTTCATTTGCCCTCCAGCTCAATGCGACGCTAGAGAACCTCTACCCCGGGCTCTCGCGGGGGGTGGATTTGAGGGATGATGGTCGCTGGAACCAGCACGTCCACCCGCGAGCAGTCATACTCGAGATCGGTTCCGTCAACAATACGAGGGAAGAGGCTCTCGCAGCGGCCCGCTTTGTGGCGGATGCTGTCGCAAAAACCCTGTCGCAGATAAGGGCGAAGCCGGGGCCATGAATGAGATCATCATCGAGATCATCATCCTGGGCCACCCGCCACCGGCCTGGTGGCCCGTGGTCCAGGAAGGCGGGCGAGGTGCTTGACTGGTTATGCTGGCGGCTAAAAAGGGTAGGCTCGGTTGGAAAGCCTTTGTGCTTTGCTTCCTGGGCCTTTTTGTATTCATAGCCCTGGGAGTTTACGTGGCCTCCAGGGGCTCCGGCGACCTGGCCGGGGTCGATCTCAGCGCGCAACTCAATGTGAATGCAGGTGAGATCGCCGGAGAGGTGCGCGGCACCCTGAAGAAGGAATTCGTGGCGATCCGGAGAATAACTACCTATGCCCTGAGAAGGATTCATATCCCGGGAAGGTGACAAGCATGTACTGCATCACCCATACAGTTGCAGGGGCGGCTGCAGGCCTCCTGGCGGGCGACCCTGTTACAGGCTTTGTCCTCGGCCTCGGCACGCATGCCGTGCTGGATGCCTTGCCGCATCATGATTATTCGGATACAGCCACAGGGGCGCTCGATACGCTGGCTGCTTTGATCATCTTCTGGGTCATTGCGGCCCTTGGAGGCAGGTACGGGGTCCTGCTTGGCGCCATAGGCGGAGCAGCACCGGACCTGGAGGTCGTGAGGGCCCATTTCAACCCCCGGCCTTACCTTTCACCGAACCCCTCGCGGAGGCTGATCTTCCCCTCTCATAGCGGTCTCATTCCCCACGGAAGGCGATGGGTGCCCTGGGGTATAGCGATCCAGGTCGCCATCGTCATCTCCGGCCTCGGACTCATAATATCGCGTCTCTGATATCGCGTTCCCGCTTCTGGTTATCATCCGCAGGACCTGAGTCCCCACCCCCCTGACCCACCAGCCAGCCCATCCCGACCTTGCAGTTAACCACAGGTAATGCTATAATCTCATTAGCCCGGGGTCGGGAATGCAGAACGCAGCTGGGCCAGGGGAACTGGTCAGAGAAACCATGCAGCTAGGCCAGAGGAACTGGACTGAGGGGAACTGGATTGAAGGAAGTTGAGGTCCGATGTCGACGCAGGATATGGAGAACTTGGAGAACACGGAGAACATAAGGAACTTTTCTATAATCGCACATATTGATCATGGCAAATCAACGCTCGCTGATCGCATTCTCGAGTACACGGGGGCTCTTTCGGAGCGAGAGATGGAGGAACAGGTGCTCGACCAGATGGACCTCGAGCGTGAACGGGGCATCACCATCAAGGCCAAGGCGGTCAGGCTGAGCTACACCTCGGCGGCCAGCGGCGATACCTACACGTTTAATCTCATAGATACACCGGGCCATGTGGATTTCTCATACGAGGTCTCGAGGAGCCTTGCCGCATGCGAGGGGGCCATCCTGGTGATCGATGCGTCCCAGGGCGTGGAGGCGCAGACCCTTGCCAATCTCTACCTGGCCATCGAGCACGACCTCGCGATCGTGCCCGTAATCAACAAGATCGACCTGCCGGGGGCCGAGCCCGACAGGGTTAAAAAGGAGCTCAAAGACATCGCCGGCATTGATCCCGGCGAGTGCATCCTGGCGAGCGCCAAGACGGGCCAGGGCACCATTGAGATCCTGGAGGCGGTCGCCCAGAGAATACCCGCGCCCCGGGGGTCGAGGGGAAGCCCCTTGCGGGCCCTGATCTTCGATTCCCACTTCGACCCCTATCGCGGGGTCATAGCCTATGTACGGGTTGTTGATGGCCAGATCGCGCCGGGGATGAAGATTAAGATGATGGCCACCGACAAGGTATTCGATGTTGATGAGGTCGGTGTGTTCCGGCCGCGAATGCAGGGCATCGACAGGCTTTCCGCGGGCGAGGTGGGTTATGTCATAGCCGGGGTCAAAAACGTCAAGGATGCGCATGTAGGTGATACTATCACCGGTGCCCAGAATCCGGCGGGATCCCCCCTGCCCGGCTACCGCAAGGTCCAACCGATGGTGTTTTGCGGGATGTACCCTGTGGAGACCAATAGATATGAGGAATTGCGGGATGCCCTGGACAAATTGCAGCTGAATGACGCCTCCCTTGCCTATGAGCCTGAAACCTCCGTCGCCCTCGGTTTTGGATTCAGGTGCGGATTCCTGGGCCTGCTTCACATGGAGATCGTCCAGGAGAGGCTCGAGCGGGAGTTCGGCCTCGACCTCGTGACAACCGCTCCCAGCGTGGTCTACAAGGTTGTCAAGACCAGCGGGGAGGTTGTTGATGTCGATAACCCCGCCAAGCTCCCGCCGGCCGGCGAGATCCAGAGGATAGAGGAGCCTTATGTGAGGGCCACGATCCTGACGCCTGCGGAGTATGTGGGGTCCGTTATGGAGCTATGCCAGGAGCGTCGCGGCGAATACAGGAGCATGGAGTACCTGAGCGAATCAAGGGTCATGCTCGAGTATGACCTGCCCCTCAGCGAGATACTGCTGGATTTTTTTGATAAGCTCAAGGCGAAGACGAGGGGGTATGCCTCGCTCGACTACGGGTATTCCGGCCACCGGGAGTCGCGCCTGGTGAAGCTGGATATCCTGCTGAACGACAAGCCCGTGGATGCCCTTTCATCTATCATCCACGCGGACAAGGCTTATCAGCGGGGGCGCCAGCTTGTGGAGAAGCTTAGGGGGATAATACCGCGGCAGATGTTCGAGGTGCCGATACAGGCCGCGGTCGGCAGCAGGGTGGTCGCCCGCGAGACAGTGAAGGCCCTGAGAAAGAACGTCCTCCAGAAGTGTTACGGCGGGGACGTCACGCGAAAGAAGAAGCTCCTCGAGAAGCAGAGGGAAGGCAAGAAGCGGATGAAGCAGCTCGGCAACGTGGAGGTCCCACAGGAGGCGTTCATGGCCATCTTGAAGGTTGACTGAAGGGTGAGGGTGGACCGGGAGGCATCATTCGCAGTCGATCAGGCGTGGTTTAGCAGGCGTACACCAGGTATGTATCGAGTCGAGGGATTCGCTTTGGGTGGCAAAGTCTTAAATGGCAGGTTAAGTCCAAATGGCAGGTTACAGTTCAGATCATGATCCCGGTATATCTGTTTATGTTCATATTCCGTTCTGCATACGAAAGTGCTATTATTGCGACTTTAATTCATATCCTCTAGATGGTGAGGTTGGCGGCGAGTTCGGCGGCAAGGTTGCCCGCGCCTATATTGACGCGCTGGTTCAGGAGGCAGCGCGCACCGGGGAATTGCTTGCCCGGAAGGGGCTTGGGGTCCGGACCCTGTATATCGGCGGCGGGACGCCGACATGCCTGCCCGCGGAGCTCCTGGCCAGGGCGCTGAGGGGGCTGGGCCGGAACCTTCCGGTCAGAGAGGGCGCTGAGATTACAGTAGAGGCAAACCCGGGCACCCTGGATGAGGCAAAGCTCGAAGTCATGCTGGCTGCAGGGGTAAATCGCCTGAGCCTCGGCGCCCAGGCGATGGATGATGATCTCCTGGCGAGAATCGGCCGGATCCACAAGGTAAGCGATTTCCTGGAATCCTTTGCTGCGGCGCGGAGGGCCGGATTTGAGAACATAAATGTCGACCTGATTTTCGCCCTGCCCGGGCAGGACCTGGCCCGGTGGCGGGGAACCCTGGAGGCCGTGGCGGACCTCGCACCGGAGCACATCTCCACCTACAACCTGGTGATAGAGAAGGATACCAGGTTTGGCCAGGAGCTGGAGGCGGGGGTGCTGGAGCCTGTGGACGAAGATCTTGACGCCGATATGTACCAGTATACCATCGATTACCTCCCAGAGAGGGGCTATGAGCATTACGAGATCTCGAACTTCGCGCTCCCGGGACGTTCGTGTCTCCACAACATCACCTATTGGGGAAACGGGGCGTACCTCGGCCTGGGGGCAGGTGCCCACTCGCATTTCGATGGGATGCGGTATTTCAATTCCCTCTTGCCTGGCGACTATGCCGTTCGCGTTGCTGGCGGGCTGAGCCCTGTTGCGGAGGCTGAACGGGTTTCAGACGAGACCGAGAGGCGGGATGCGGTTATCCTAGGCCTCAGGATGCTCCGGGGGGTGCTGGACAGCGAGTTTTATGCGCGTTTCGGTATTCACCTGCGCGATGCCTTTGGGCCGCAACTGCTCGAGCTGAGCGGGCGAGGGCTTCTCCATGTTGACGAGAATGGCGACATTGCACTCACAAGGAAGGGCCTCTTCCTGGCTAATGAGGTATTCGTACAGTTTTTGCCATAAATCAGCGGGCGCAGGGAGAAGATGGAAAACAGCGGTGATTCTCGGGCATAAGAGAAAATTGCGCTTGACAAGAAAGAGGGGTCAATGATATTTTTAACATAAGGAACGTTAGCACTCTCGCCTAACGAGTGCTAATGCGGGGTGATCTCCGTGAGCGGCGGAGCCATTATGAACGAGAGGAAAAAGCGCATATTGCAGGCGGTTACAGATGATTACATCTCAACCGCCGAGCCGGTAGGATCAAGGACGATTGCCCGCAGGTATAATCTGGGGATCAGCCCAGCTACAATAAGGAATGAAATGGCTGACCTCGAGGAGGGCGGGTACCTGGAGCAGCCTCATACCTCGGCCGGCCGGATCCCGTCGGACAAGGGCTATAGGTTTTACGTGGATGCGATCATGCAGGCGAGGCCGTTGAGCAAGGAAGAGCGGGCGGCGATCTACAAGGAGCTCAAGCAGAGGCAACATGAGATAGAGGCCCTGATTCAGCATACAGCCAGGCTTATCGCTGATCTTTCTCACTGCGCCGCTCTCGTCCTGTGCCCGAGGCTTCAGAACAGCGTCCTGAGACATATAGAGCTGATTCCCTTGAATGATGAGAACATCCTGGTGATCCTCGTTACGAGCCCGGGCTTTGTCGAGACAAGGGTTGTTGAAACCCCCCGGCCTCTCAGCGCGGGTGAGCTCCATAGGGTTGCGGAGTTTCTAAATGCGCGCCTGCAGGGGATGGTTGTAGCGGATATAAGGTTCTCGCTCTTGGAGCAGCTGCATTCCGAGCTTGTGCGCTACAATTCCCTGCTCGAGGGGACTCTCGACCTCATCATAAAGACCTTCAGGACATCCGGGAAGGAGCGTATTTACCGGGAGGGCACGATGAACATCCTCGAGCAGCCGGAGTTTAGAGATATAGAGAAGGTTAAGCCCCTTTTCGAATTCCTCGGGGA
Organism: Bacillota bacterium; assembly: GCA_013178125.1. Classification (NCBI taxonomy): domain Bacteria; kingdom Bacillati; phylum Bacillota; species Bacillota bacterium. The sequence goes on from JABLXJ010000004.1 coordinate 40,090, forward strand.
GGACGATACCCTCATAGACGTCCTCGGGAGCGCTTCATCCGGCCAGATCAGGGTGGTCATTGGCAAGGAGCATGGGATGGCGGAGATCCGGGATTGCAGCATGATCAGCGCCCCTTATGGCACCCGGAGCAATATAGTTGGCATCCTGGCTGTGCTGGGTCCTACGAGGATGGACTATGCGCGCATCATAGGCCTTGTTGAATTCATGGCGGGGCTTTTGAGCGACACACTGATGGAGATAGATGCGAGTTGATCGAGTTGATCACGATGGACGCGGGTTGACTACGATGGGTGCGAGATGATCGCTGATATAATCCCAGGCATTGATGAGATGTGGGGTTAAGTGTTCCTGACCTTAGCCCCACAAGACTGTTTAGAAGATTGTTCGCGCAGGTCCGATCGGGAAGGAGATGGGGACTTTGGTAGAGGAATTGGACAATGCTTCAGGGGCCGCGGAGGCCGCCCTGGAGAGGACCCTGGACCAGGGGGGAGTCCAGGCAGAATCCACAGAATCCGTAGGATCCGTAGGATCCGCAGAATCCGTAAAATCTCAGGAATCCCAGGAATTCCGGAAATCCCAAAATGAGCAGGGGGAAGCGTGTGAGGGCGAGCTTGCCAGGCTTATGGAGGAGCTGGAAAGGGTAAAGCAGGAGAGGGATAAGTACCTGGCCGGCTGGCAGAGGACACAGGCGGATTTCGAGAATTTCAAGAAGAGGGCGCGCCAGGAGAAGGAGGAACTCTCCACTGTCGTCGTTGAGGAGACCGTGCTCAAGGTTCTCCCGATAATAGACAATCTCGAGCGCGCGCTGGCTTTTTCGAGGGCGAAGAACGATGCAGAGCCGCTCATAAGCGGCGTGGAGCTGACGCTTCGCCAGTTCATGGATACCCTCGCAAGGGAGGGCATAACGCCCATCGAGGCGAAGGATAAGTCATTCGACCCCAGATTTCACGAGGCAATGATGCAGGTGGAAAGCGACGGGGCCGCCGAGAACACGGTTGTTGAGGAAATCCAGCGAGGCTACCGGTCGCGCACGAGGGTGCTGCGGCCTTCCCTGGTGAAGGTTTCGAGGCGGCCTGAATCTGGTTTGGAATCTGGTTTGGAATCCGGCAAGGAGGCATAGACTATGGGAAGGGTTGTTGGAATAGATCTAGGAACAACAAATTCCGTTATAGCTGTTATGGAGGGCGGGGAGCCCAAGGTTATCCCGAATACCGAGGGAAGCAGGCTCACTCCGTCAGTTGTGGGCTTCTCCAAGACGGGCGAGCGTCTTGTGGGTCAGGTGGCCAAAAGACAGGCCATTACCAACCCTGAGCGAACGGTTATATCCATCAAGCGGAAGATGGGGACCACCTACAAGGTAAAGATTGATGATAAAGAGTATACGCCCCAGGAGATCTCAGCTATGGTCCTCCGTAAATTAAAGGAGGATGCTGAAAGCTTCCTTGGGGAGAAGATCGAAAAGGCGGTCATAACCTGCCCGGCCTATTTCACGGACAGCCAGCGGCAGGCCACGAAGGATGCGGGCAAGATCGCCGGACTCGAGGTGCTCCGCATCATAAATGAGCCCACGGCGGCAGCGCTCGCATACGGTCTTGATAAAACCGGCGACCATACTATTCTCGTTTTTGATCTTGGCGGCGGGACATTTGACGTCTCCATCCTGGAGCTGGGCGATGGTGTGTTCGAGGTCAAGGCGACCAACGGCAATAACCTTCTCGGCGGCGACGATTTCGACAGGAAGGTCGTGGATTATATAGCCGAGGAATTCAGGAAGCAGTATGGGATCGACCTCCGGAAGGATAGAGTGGCGCTCCAGCGGTTGACAGAGGCTGCCGAGAAGGCCAAGATAGAGCTGTCGACCCTGGTGACAACCAGCATAAACCTGCCTTTTATAACCGCGGATTCATCGGGCCAGCCCCTTCACCTGGACATGACCTTGACGCGGGCGAAGTTCGAGGAGTTGACGCGCGACCTCGTCGAGAAGACGCTCGGGCCCACGAGGCAGGCCCTGGCTGATGCGGGGCTGGAGCCGAAGGATATCGACAAGGTGATCCTGGTCGGCGGGTCGACGCGAATCCCGGCGGTCCAGGAGGCTATAAGAAGCCTCATAGGCAAGGAACCGCACAAGGGGGTCAATCCCGACGAGTGCGTGGCAATCGGTGCCGCCATCCAAGCGGGCGTTATAACCGGCGAGGTGCATGACGTCCTGCTGCTCGACGTAACGCCCCTGTCCCTTGGTATCGAAACCCTGGGGGGCGTCTTTACAAGGCTCATCGAGCGCAACACCACGATCCCGACGACGAAGAAGCAGATATTCTCCACGGCCTCGGACAACCAGACGACGGTGGATATTCACGTGCTCCAGGGCGAGCGCCCGATGGCGGCTGATAACGTGACCCTTGGCAGGTTCCAGCTTACAGGCATCCCGCCGGCGCCGAGGGGGATACCCCAGATCGAGGTGACGTTTGATATCGATGTAAACGGGATTGTTCACGTTTCTGCGAAGGATCTCGGGACCGGCAGGGAGCAGAAGATCACCATAACCTCGTCCAGCGGGGTGAATGAAAAGGATATCGAGCGCATGGTCAAGGAGGCCGAAGCCCACGCTGAGGAGGACAAGAGGCGCCGCGAGGAGGCCGAGCTGCGCAACGACGCGGATTCGCTGATCTATACGACAGATAAGACCCTGCGCGACCTGAAGGATAGGATTACGTCGGACCAGAGGGACAGGATCGAGCGCGCCAAGGAGGACCTGAGGTCGGCGCTCGGGGGCAAGGATATGCAGAGGATCAAGTCGAGAATGGAGGACCTGACGAAAGCCCTTCACGAGGTAACATCCTCCATGTACAGCCAGACGCAGGCCCAGGGTCAGGGCCAGGGCCAGCAGGGTTATGGCTCGTATGGCGAGGGCCAGGCGGCTGCGGGTGGCAACCCGCATGGGTACGGTTCCAGCGCCAGTGGGCGTGATGGCGCCGGGGGCGCGGATGATAATGTGGTCGATGCAGATTACCGGGATGTCAGCGATGATGACAAGGGGAGGAAGTAGGCTGCCGCGCCTGCGCCTGATACGCAGGTACAGGCCGCAAGGGTTGCAGGCCCCTCATGAAGGGGCTCCTGCTGTGAAGAAGGCGGTGGGCAACCATGGCTAAGCGAGATTATTATGAGGTGCTCGGCGTCGACAGGGATGCGAGCCAGGATGAGATAAAGAAGGCCTATCGCAAGCTGGCGCGGCAGTACCATCCCGATGCCAACCCCAACAATTCCTCTGCCGAGGAGAAGTTCAAGGAGATAAACGAGGCCTACGAGGTGTTGGGCGACCCCGAGAAGCGGGCGCGCTACGACCAGTTCGGCCACGCGGGGACCGAGGGGGGCTTCGGCGGATTCGGCCAGGGCGATTTCGGTGGTTTTGGTGGTTTCGAGCCCTTCGGGAATATCTTCGATATGTTCTTCGGCAGCGACTTTGCCGGGGCTCGCGCCCAGCGGAGGGGGCCCGAGCGCGGAGCCGATCTCCGCTATGACCTGGAGATCACCCTGGAGGACGCGGCCTTTGGGCTGGAACGCGAGGTACAGGTGACCCGGATGGATACCTGCAGGGAGTGCGGGGGGACGGGGGCTGCGCCCGGCACTCATCCCATCACCTGCCCCGTATGCAACGGGAGGGGCCAGGTCGGCGAGACGCGCGCCACACCCTTCGGCCGCTTCACCAGCCTTCATACGTGCCAGCGCTGCGGCGGGGAGGGCAAGATAATAGAGAAACCTTGCCCTGCCTGTAATGGCAAGGGAAGGGTGCGCGGGCGCCATACAATTGCCGTCAAGATCCCGCCCGGGGTCGATACCGGGACGCGGCTCAGGGTCGCGGGCGAGGGCGATGGAGGTCTCAAAGGCGGGGCGCCTGGTGATCTCTATGTATATATAACTGTGCTTCCTCACGATATATTTGAGCGCGCGGGCAATGATATAGTGTGCGAGGTTCCTGTCGAGTTCTGGCAGGCGGCCCTCGGCGACGAAATAGAGGTTCCAACCCTCGATGGCAAGGCGAAGCTCAAGATCCCCGAGGGGGCTCAGACGGGGACCGTATTCAGGCTGAAGAACAAGGGAATCCCGAGCGTCCGGGGTTTTGGCCGGGGCGACCAGCACGTCAGGATCAAGGTCGTGACGCCGACGAAGCTCAACGAGAAGGAGAGGGAATTGCTCCGCCAGTTCGCGAAGCTTCATGGTAAGAGCGCCACAGAAGAGAGCAAGGGTTTCTTCAAGAAGATGAGGGATGCGTGGGAGCGACATGCGTAGGTTCTTTGTCCAGAGTCAGGATATAGTTGACGGCGTGGCCTATATCAGGGGAAGCGATGTCAGGCATATACGAGATGTCCTGCGCCTGCGCGAAGGCGACTCCATTGCTGTGTTGGACGGCTCGGGAGATGAATACCGGTGCCGCATAATGGGCTTTGCGGGCGATGCGATTGGCTGCAGGATTCTGGAACAGGTGAGGAGGGCCGGAGAGCCCTCCATTAAAATTACCCTCGTCCAGGGTTTGCCCAGGGGCGATAAAATGGATTATATAGTGCAGAAGGGAACGGAGGTAGGGATCTGGAGGTTTGTGCCGGTCATAACGGAGAGGACCGTGGTGCGCCTTGATAGCGGGGAGCCCGGGGAGGCCGGGCGGGCCGGGAAGGTCGAGAAGAAGATCGAGAACGGGAAGATCGAGAAGAGGGTGGCGAGGTGGAAGCGCATCGCCATGGAAGCCGCAAAGCAGGCGGGGCGGGCGATCGTGCCAGCGGTTGAGCGCCCGCAGGGGTTTGCCGGCGCTGTGGAGGCGCTCTCCAGTAATGTGGGCATGAGTGGCCTGGATATGGGCGGCTCCGGCGCAGGCGGCCCGGGCGTGAGCAGACCGGGCATGGGCAGCCTGGATGCTAATGCTGGAACGACATGGATCGCCCCGTGGGAGCTCGAAACGACGCGCCCCCTCAAAGGCGTTCTGCGGGAGAGGCCGGGCGCCAGGGATTTCGTGGTGTTTATCGGACCGGAAGGGGGCTTCACCGCGAGCGAGATGGAACTTCTTATGATTCACGGCGCCGTTCCCGTTACCCTCGGCCCCCGCATATTCAGGACGGAGACGGCAGGGCTGGTCGTCGCCGCGGCTATATTCTATGAATATGGGGAGCTGGGCGGGTGAGAAGGACGGATGGGTGAGGGTGAGCGGGTTAAGTCCTGCGCTTTCAGCACGCTCGGATGCAAGGTCAACCAGTATGATACCGCGGGTCTGGCCGCCCTCTTCAAGAAGCGTGGTTACGAGATCGTTGATTTTGATTCCGCGGCTGATGTATATTGCATTAACACCTGCACGGTCACGGCGACGAGCGACCGGAAGTCGCGCCAGCTCATCAGGCGCGCCCTCAGGCGAAACCCGGGTGCTATCATCGTGGTAACAGGGTGCTACGCCCAGGCGGCGCCCGATGAGGTCCTGGCGATACCAGGGGTTAATATCGTTGTCGGCACCAGGGGGAGGGCCAGTATCGTTGACCTCGTAGGGGGAATCCTGGAGGCCGGGGACGGGATACGCGACATAAAGATAGATGCTGTCCAGGAATTGTATGGCAGCGGCTGCGACAGCGGCTGTGAGCCGGGAGGGCGAGGATTTCGAGAGTTCGAGGAGCTGCCTGCGGGGGGATTTGCAGAGCGCACGCGGGCCTATTTGAAGATTCAGGAAGGCTGCGAGCAGTTCTGCTCATACTGTAAGGTTCCCTATGTGAGGGGCCGCATGCGCAGCAGGAAGCCCGAGAGCGTGCTGGACGAGGCCAGAGCCCTGGTGGAGGCGGGCCACAAGGAGATCGTCTTGACCGGTATCCACCTCGGGGCCTATGGGAGGGATCTCGGCTGCGCCCCCGGCGCCGACGGGAGCGGGACCCGGGTGGACCTGGCATGGATTGCCCGGCGCGTTGCAGGAATCCCGGGGGTGGGGCGCATCAGGTTGAGCTCCGTGGAGCCCGCCGATATCACCGAGGACCTTATAGACCTTGTTGCTGCCGAGCGCAGGATGGCGCGCCATTTTCACATCCCGCTCCAGAGCGGGGACGATGATATCCTGGCTCTCATGCGCAGGGGTTATACCACATCAGATTATGAGGCGCTGATAAAGAGGATACGAGGGGCGGTGTCTGGCGTGGCGATAACCACTGATATTATGGTCGGATTCCCGGGCGAGACGGACGAGAGATTTGAGAACAGCCTGAATTTCGCCCGGAGGATGGCTTTCAGCCGGATGCACATCTTTAAGTACTCGAGGAGGCCCGGGACGGCTGCGGCCCGGTTCCCGGGGCAGGTTAATGCCAGGGTCAAGGAGGACCGGAGCAACAGGATGCTCGATCTCGCTGAGGAGATGTCGCTCCAGTTTCACAGGAGGTTCATAGGCTCGATCATGGAGGTCCTTTTTGAGAACCATAGTGAAAGCGGCCTGGAAGGGTTGACCGACAACTATATCCGGGTGTTCGCGGGCGGTCCGGCCACGCTTGTCGGCCGATTCGGGCAGGTGAGGATCGACCGGGCAACCGCTGAGTTTGCATCTGGTGAGATCGTGCAGTAGATGAGCCTCCGGGGCCAGGGCATACAGGTTTCTATCACTTGTCAGGCTCCACCTTGGTGGGGTAGTGGATTGGGGAAGGCGGCAGGCAGGGAGAGAGTGCGCACCATGCGCCCTATGGAGATTGTGCAGCATGGGTGGTGGCATGAATATGGAGGAGTGTATTTTCTGCCAGATCATAGCCGGTAAGAAGCCTGGCGATATCGTGTATGCGGACGACCGGGTCCTGGCGTTCAGGGATAAGCGTCCGAGGGCGCCGGTCCATGTGCTTGTAATCCCCAGGAAGCATATTCCGACATTGTTCGACCTGACGGATGAGGATGAAAGCCTGATCGGGCACGTACATCTCGTCGCAATGCGACTGGCCCGGCAGCTGGGCGCGATGGACGGGTTTCGGGTGGTCGTGAATTGCGGGGCCAGGGCCGGGCAGACTGTATATCATATTCATTTTCATCTCCTTGCGGGCAGGACCCTCGGATGGCCTCCTGGTTGAGATTGACACCCGGATTTCCCTTGCGGTATAATAGGGCATAGGTCTGCACAAGAGCGGGGTATTGGAGGCGCTAGTCGCGGAGGATTTCCAGCAACGGAGGGAGGGAGATCAGAGTGGCAGAAGTACGGGTGGGTAAAAACGAGTCCCTTGACAGTGCATTGCGCAGGTTCAAGCGGCAGTGCCAGAGGTCAGGCATAATGGCTGAGATCAGGAAACACGAGCACTATGACAAGCCGAGCGTCAGGCGCAAGAAGAAGTCGGAGGCGGCACGCAGGAGACGGTTCCGTTAGGAGGCCCTTGTGCATGTCCCTCTCTCGATGAGAAGTTGCTGGCTCTATTAACCTTATATGGATGATTCCCTGAGATAGCTTAGGAAGAAGATGAAGATTCCGTTGGAGAAGGTGCCCGATACATACCGGTCCAGTAATATCGGGCATTTTTTCATTGCGAGGTGAGCTCTATGCTTGGGAAGGCTGGCTTGATTCGCTCTGCTTACCTTGTCGACCTGGTTATCGCTGTTGTCGCGGTAGCCTGGCTTTTTAACACGGGCCTTTATGTCTTCGACCCGGGCCCGCATGCATCCTTACTCCTGGCGGCTGGCGCCGGCGCGACAGCTGGCGCGGCATCTGCGGCCGGGTCTTCGCCCGGTGCCGGGACGGGCCAGGCGGGCGGCGGCGCAGGCGAGGATGGCGGCGTGCCCGTGATCTATGTGGTGGCTATCAAGGGCACGATCGAGCCCGGGCTTGCGGCATATGTTAGAAGGGCGATGAGGCAGGCAGAGCAGGACGGCGCGGACGCGCTGGTCTTCGAGATAGATACATTTGGCGGGAGGGTGGATGCGGCGACGGAGATAAGGGATATGATCCTCGATACCCCGATGACCACGATCGGTTTTGTGAAGGGCCGGGCATGGTCGGCGGGAGCCCTCATCACGCTCGCAACCAGGCACATCGCCATGACCCCGTCGGCAAGCATAGGGGCTGCGGAGCCCCGGCCCGCAGACGAGAAGACGATATCCGCCCTGCGTGCCGAGTTTGAGGCCACGGCCGAGGCGAGGGGGCGGGATGCACGGATTGCCGCGGCCATGGTGGATAAGGACATTGAGATAAAGGGGCTTGTCGGGAAGGGCAAGATCCTGACCCTCGCAGCGAAGGACGCCCGGGCCCGGGGGTTCATCGATTTTGTCGGGAATGACAGGATGACGGTTCTCAGGCACCTCGGGTACGGCGGTGCTCATGTCAAGGTGATCCCCATCAGCTGGTCGGAGATGCTCGCCAGGTATATAACCGACCCCATGGTGAGTTCGATCCTCCTGACCATCGGCTTCCTGGGCCTGGTCTTCGAGGTGCTCACGCCGGGCTGGGGTATCCCTGGGACGGCGGGCATCATCGCGCTCGCCCTCTTCTTCGGCGGCAGGCTCGTGGCGGGCGTTGCCGGCTGGGAGGTAGTGATCCTGTTTGTGGCCGGGTTTCTCCTGCTCCTGCTGGAGGTTTTCGTGATCCCCGGCTTCGGCGTGGCCGGCCTGGCCGGCGTAGGGGCGCTCCTCGCCAGCATCTTCCTGAGCTTCGGCAGCGTGCGCGATGCGGCCTTTGCGATCGCCTTTGCGTTCATCCTGACGGTGCTGGTTATCGCCCTGGCGGTGAAGTATTTAAACAAAACCCGGCTCTGGCGTGGTATAATCCTGGATGTGAGGGAGGAAACAGCCGATGGTTACGTTAGCGGGCCCGGGCGCCAGGGTTACCTGGGTAGGGTCGGGAGGACGCTGACGGTGCTCAGGCCGGCGGGCGTTGTGCAGTTTGGCGATGATAAGCTCGATGCTGTATCCGAGGGTGAGTATATCCCCGCCAACTCCATTGTGAGGGTGGTGAAGGTCGAGGGGAGCAAGCTCATTGTGAGGGCGGAGGAGTAAATAAGAGAGCGCAGGAGCAAAGATAAGCTGGAGGTGTCAATACGTGTTTGAGGCTTATTTCGTGATCCTTGTGGTGCTGGTTGTCGTCTTCTTCCTCGTATTGCTAAATTTCATCCCGGTGGGCCTCTGGATCTCAGCAATGGCTGCGGGGGTTCACGTCGGGATATTCAACCTCGTGGGAATGCGCCTGAGGCGGGTCCCACCATCGCGCATAATCATGCCGCTCATCAAGGCTGTGAAGGCTGGTTTGAACGCAAGCGTGGATAAGCTGGAGGCCCATTACCTTGCCGGCGGCAATGTCGATCGCGTGGTGGATGCATTGATAGCCGCGCACAGGGCGGAGATATCCCTGAGCTTTGAACGCGCGGCTGCGATCGACCTCGCCGGGCGCAACGTGCTCGAAGCTGTCCAGATGAGCGTCAACCCCAAGGTCATCGAGACCCCGGTCGTGGCCGCGGTCGCGAAGGATGGGATCGAGCTCAAGGCGAAGGCGAGGGTGACCGTGCGCGCAAATATCGACAGGCTGGTGGGTGGCGCGGGCGAGGCGACGATAATCGCCAGGGTCGGCGAGGGCGTCGTTACCACCGTGGGCTCGGCCGAGAGCCACAAAGAGGTGCTCGAGAACCCTGACAAGATCTCGCGGACCGTCCTGAGCAAGGGTCTGGATGCGGGAACTGCATTTGAGATCCTCTCCATAGACATCGCCGACGTGGATGTAGGGCGGAACATAGGTGCGAGGCTCCAGATGGACCAGGCCGAGGCCGATAAGAATATCGCGCAGGCCAAGGCCGCCGAGAGGCGTTTCGCCGCCCTCGCCCGTGAGCAGGAGATGAAGGCCATGGTCCAGGAGATGAGGGCCCGGGTGGTCGAGGCTGAGGCCGATGTCCCAAGGGCCCTGGCGGATGCCCTGCGAGCGGGCAAGCTCGGCGTTCTCGATTACTACAACCTGCAGAATGTCCTCGCTGACACTCAAATGCGGGAGGCGATATCCAGGATCACTGGGAGGCCGCAGGCGGGCGCGGATGAAGGCGAGGGTTCGAAAAGGGGGTAAACCCTGAGAAATTCGAAAGGGGGTAGACCCCGGGGAATAAAGGGGCAAGTGATAAACTGGGGGAATGAACCTGGCTATGAGAAGGGGAAGAAGGTGAGGCGGAATGGATATATGGTTTGCCATAGGGTTTGCAATATATATAATCTCGTCTGTGCTCGCGGCCCTGGCCAGGAAGGGTGCTAAAGGTCAACGCCCCGCTCGACCAGCTCGCCAGGCTGGCCCGGCCAGCCCAACCTGGCCGTCCGGCGTGCCGCGGGGCTGGCCTTTCGGCGAGGTCCTGGGCGAGCCGTTCCCTCCATTTCCTGTTGAGGCGCCCGGGCCGGAGGCCCAATCCATGGAGGCCCAGCCTGTGGATGCCAAGCCCCCAAGGGTCCAGCCCTCGGAGACCGGATCCCCGGATGCCGCGCCCCTCGAGGGTGGTCCGGGTAGCCACCTGGAGGATAAGCCCTTGATAGAGCCCATGACGGGCGAGGTGCTGGAGGGGGAGCCCCTAGAGGGCGGAGAGGGCGCGTCTCTGGAGGGGCGGTCCCTGGAGGGTGAGTCGCCAGAAGGTTCATCCCTTGAATGGAAAGACGTGGAGGGCCCTGGAGACGCCGAGCTGGAAGAGTTCGAAGACGGTATGGAGGGCTGGGACGTGATGCCGGGCGATGAGCACGCCATGCCGGGATCCGGTCTGAGAGGACCGGAGGCAGGGGACGCCGGGACTACGCCCGCAGCTGCAGCGGGGAGTGCTGCATTTCTTGCCGGCCCGGATTCTATCCTTCGCGGGCTCATATTCTCGGAAATAATTGCCCGGCCGCAGCATAGATTTATTAAGAGCCGGCGTCTCTACTTGCGATGCAGGTAAGCGGGCGAGCCTAGGCGAGCTTACGGCGAACTCTACGGCGGGGGGGCTTCTGGTGGGGGACAGAGCTCACGGCGGTCTCTCGGGCAGGGTTGCGGACGGGGGAAGGATACGGGAAAAACTTGCAGACGTCCTGGAAATGCCGCGAGAGCTTGTCATGGACTTCCCCAGGATCACCATGGTCGGAAACGCCCAGGCGCTTATAGAGAATCATAAGGGCCTTATTGAGTATACCTCTAACAAGGTACGGGTATCTGTGAGCCTCGGAGAGCTCGTCCTCTCCGGGGCTAATCTCGTCATTGCCAGGATATCAAGCGATGAAATCGCCGTCGAGGGCTCGATATCGTCGGTCAGCTTTACGGGTTAGGGACGGGGGAGGGCCGTTGATGGTGATCAGCAGGCTGTGGTCCTACCTCAGAGGGTATGTTATAATAAAGGTCAAGGGGAGGTCGCCTGAGAAATTCATCAATCTCGCAACGTCGAGGGGCTTCCGCCTCTGGGATGTCTACAAGGCGGGCGACCGCTTCCTTGTTGCAAGGGTGGAGGCGGCGCGGATGAAACAGCTTGCCTCCCTGCTCAAGACGGCCAATTGCAGGGCGTCGATCGAGGAGAGGGTGGGGCTGCCGTTTATCGCGGCCCGCGCCCTGAGGCGTAAAATTCTTGTTGCCGGGGCAGTCCTTTTTTGTATAGCCCTCTACCTGCTTTCATCGTTTATATGGTTCATTGATATAGACGGGACTCAGAAGATCGGTAAGGGCAGGATCCTCCAGGTCTTGAGGTCCATGGATATCAGACCTGGGGTGAGAAAGCGGAGCGTTGACCTCTCAGCGGTTGAGCGGAGAGTTCTATCAGAGCTGAGGGAGGTCGCGTGGGTCGGCGCGAGCCTGGAGGGCACGAGGCTGCGCGTAGAGATCGCCGAAAAGAAGCTCGTTGAGGAGAAGCACGGGCTCACGGATGTGGTTGCCGCGAAGGACGGCCTCATCGTGGAGGCCATCTTCCTTGCAGGGCTGCCCCTTGTAAGGGAGGGTGATACAGTCCAGAAGGGGCAGGTGCTGATCCGGGGGTATCTCAAGCCTCGTTCCGGAGTGTCCGGCCTGGAGACCTCACAGGCCGGGGGCCAGAGCCAGCAGCAGCGCCCGCAAGCAGAGGGACCGGGGCTGGAGGGCGCGCCCTTCGAGACCATCAATGCTAAGGGACTGATTTCCGCCCGGGTCTGGTATGAAGCTGTCGGCGAGGCCCTCCTGAAAAGAGAGGCGGCGGAGAGGACCGGCCGGGTCTGCCGGCTCCTTGATGTATCGCTTGGGGACCACAAGATCAGGGTTCCCCTGAGCGCCCTCGAGTTTGAAGACTATGAAAAGGATGAAAAACCAGTTGACCTGGGGTTTATCGACCGGCTGAGCCTCCCGCTCAAGATATCGAGCGTCTGCTATCGTGAAATCAGGCGCAAAACCATCTCGCTCGGCCGTGATGAGGCTGTTGCCGCTGCCCGCAAGTCTGCGGAGGGGGCTATCTGGAGTCAGGTGCCCCCGTCGGCGAAGGTCATATGGAAAAGAGAGGATGTGATTGAGAGCAAGAAGGAAGGGAGCATCAGGGTCCGGATCACCCTTGAGACTGTCGAGGACATCTGCAAGCCTGTAGAGAGGGCAGCGGGCCAGGATGATATAATACGGGAAGAGGTAAAGGATGAGAATGATAAAGGGGGAAAGGAACAAACTTGACATTGGAAGCCACAGATGGTAGGTTTATCCTGGAGGACACTCATGAGGCGATAACCCTTCTCGGGAAGCATGATGAGACTTTGAAGGCCCTCGAGAGGATTTTCGGAGTCACGATCGCGGTCAGGGGAAATGAACTCGTTTTCAGCGGGGCGCCTGACCAGGTCGATAAGGTGTTGAGGGTCTTGCAGGATTTGCAGGGTCTTCTTCGCCTCGGTAGCAATATTACAATCCGTGATGTCAAATATGCAGCTAAACTTGCCAGGGACAATGAGGATGTAACCCTCAGCGACCTTGCATCCGATATTATTCAGGTCACGGCCCGGGGCAAGCAGGTAAGGCCCAAGACCCTGGGACAAAAGAGGTATGTTGATGCCATCAGGCGCTCGGGGTTGGTGTTTGCAATAGGGCCGGCGGGGACGGGCAAGACATATCTAGCTATGGCCATGGCTATAGCGGCCCTCAAGAGCAGGGAGGTCAGCAGGATTGTACTGACAAGGCCCGCCGTTGAAGCGGGGGAGAGGCTCGGCTTCCTGCCAGGGGATCTCCAGGACAAGGTCGATCCCTATCTGAGGCCGCTTTACGATGCTATATATGATATCCTCGGCGCGGAGATCTTCCAGAAGTATATGGAGAAGGGCATAATTGAGGTTGCCCCGCTCGCCTATATGCGGGGCAGGACCCTTGATGATTCATTCATCATTCTCGATGAGGCCCAGAACACCACGCACGAGCAGATGAAGATGTTCCTGACGCGGCTCGGGTTTGGATCCAAGGCTGTGGTCACAGGGGATATCACTCAGATTGATCTCCCGCGCCGCAAGTTCAGCGGTCTCGAAGAGGTACAAGCCATCCTGCGCGGGATCGATGGGATCGAGTTCATCTATCTAACCGACCAGGACGTCGTCAGGCATGAGCTTGTCCAGAAGATTATAAGGGCTTACGAGAAGTTTGAAGGAGAGCGTGCTTCAGAATGAGTAAACTGGCTCTCGCCGGTAAATCCAGAATCCACCTGATAAAGCGGGGAATGAAGGAAGCGCTTGATCTCTTTCTCCGGAACCCGACCGTAGAGCGCGTCCTGATCGGCGTCCTTGTGACCGTCGCGCTGGTAGCGATACTCTCCAGCGTCTTGATCCCCAGGAAGGTCGAGATCTCAGCGGGGCAGCCGGCCAGGGCGGATGTTGAGGCCCCCAGGGACATGGTGAATCGCTTTTCTACGGACAAGCTCAAGGCAGAGGCCGAGAAACAGGCGGTGAAGGCGGCAAGTGCGTCCCCTGTGAATTATGATATAAGCCCGGCCGCCAGCATCAACGCCGAAGATACAGTGAACGCGATATTCGAGCGCGTCAGCAAGGGGCGTACCGCTATCAAGCTCGTCGCGGCGGCGGCCGGCCCGGCTGGCGGCAGAGAGGATTCGAACAGTCAGGCTCAGACCCAGGTAAGACAGGCCAGGCTGATTGTGAAGGAGATCGCGACGGATTTCGGCGTAGTTTTGCCTGAAGGTGCCATTCTGGAGCTCCTGCGCGCAGATGACCAGGCCTTTGAGGGGGCCAGGAGGGCGGCCAGGTCCGAAGTCGGAGCGGTCATGAAGGAGCTCAGGATAAGCAAGGAAAACCTCGAGATGGCTCGCGAACGCGTGAGCGAGGCCATCAGGAAGCTGGGCCTGCCCCCGGATGTTGTGCCAAGCGTAATCGCCATCGCAAAGACCCAGGTCAGCCCGAATCTCGTGTTGAACCCGGGCAAGGTGGAGAAGGTGCGCGAGGCTGCGGCGCGGGCTGTTGAGCCTGTCATGATTTTGAAGGGCCAGATCATCGTGCGCCGGGGTGAGATAGCAACCGAGGAGGATGTGGCCCTGCTCAAGGACCTCGGGCTCATGGGCGGGCATACGGATTACGCCACCCTGCTCGGCATAGTAATGCTGGTCCTTGCGCTGGTGTCGTTGATCGGGGTCTATCTCTACCAGTATAACCGGAGGATCCTGGAGACAGCGGGGCTCCTGGCGGCGCTCGGTACGATCGTGGTGCTGGTTGTATTTATCACGGCGGTTATCACCTCGATCCCCTGGCCTGGTTCGGGCTACCTTGTGCCGGTGGCCCTCGGGACGATGATGATAGCCATACTCCTGGATTCGCGTCTCGCGGTAGTAAGCGGCATAGTATTCGGGTTGCTGGCCGGCATAATGGGGGGCAACGTGTTGAGGCTCGCCCTTGTGGCTATTGTCGGCTCCGTGGCTGGTGTTTACAGCGTCACGAAGGTTGGAGAGCGTTCCGACCTGATGAGGGCAGGCTTTATCGTGGGCGCCGCCAACGCCTTCACCATAATTGGGGTCGGGCCCGCGACGGGGAGCTGGGAGGTGGCGCGCCTGTGGTACCTTGGCATGGTGAATGGCCTGTTATCCACGATTTTCGCCATAGGCCTGCTCCCATTCTTCGAGAATATATTCCACATAACGTCGGCCATCAAGCTTCTCGAGCTCTCAAACCCAAATCAGCCGCTCCTGCGCAGGCTCCTGGTTGAGGCTCCAGGCACCTACCATCACAGCATAATCGTGGGCAACCTGGCCGAGGCCGCGGCTGATGCTGTTGGGGGGGATTCATTGCTGGTGCGCGTCGGCTCTTACTACCATGATGTCGGCAAGTTGAAGAGGCCCTACTTTTTTGTGGAAAACCAGCTCATGCAGGATAACCCGCATGACAGGATCTCCCCAACCCTGAGCACCCTCGTCATAATCTCGCATGTGAAAGATGGCGTGGAATTGGCTGGAGCGCACAGGCTGCCGGAGGCGATCATCGATCTTATCAAGGAGCACCATGGCACAGGCCTCGTGCCATATTTTTACCACAAGGCCACGGAGAATGGCGGCGAGAAGGTGGACGAGAGCGACTTCAGGTATCCCGGGCCGAAGCCCCAGACCAAGGAGGCTGCCATAGTGATGCTTGCGGACTCGGTGGAGGCGGCGGTAAGGTCCCTTGCGCGACCGACGCCCGGGAGGATCGAGGGGCTCGTCAGGAAGATAATCAAGGAGCGCCTCAACGATGGCCAGTTTGACGAGTGCGATCTGACCCTTAAAGAGCTCGACGAGGTTGCGAACGCCTTCGTCAGGGTCCTGTCGGGAATATTTCACGCTCGAATCGAGTATCCTGATGGAATGGCGAAAGAAATAAGGGAAAGAGAAGCAAAGGAAGTATAAAGGAAGCAGCAGAAGGGAAGAGGGCATAGCATGGCGATAGGGATAAATAACCTCCAGGATAAGCTTGAAGTGGAGGACGATCTGGTCGGATTCCTGGAGTCGCTCCTGGCGCGAGGCCTAAGCTTGGAAGGCAAGGATCCCAGGGAGGTCGAAGTGAGCGTGGCCCTGGTGGATGACGACCACATCAGGAGCTTGAACAAGCAATACCGGGGCATCGATGCGCCGACGGATGTACTCTCCTTTTCGATGCTGGAGGGCGAGGATGATGATATGATGCCGGGGCCCGGTCCCGGCGGTGGCGGCGACAGGGAGTCAGGGCCTGCAGGACCTGGCGGCGGGTCAGGACCTTGTGTGGAGGGCCCGCCGGAGCTCCTGGGTGATATAGTGATCTCGCTCGAGTCCGCCGCCCGCCAGGGGGATGAATATGGCCACGGATTTGTTGCTGAGGTAGGGAGGCTTGCGGTTCATGGTCTATTACACCTCCTCGGGTACGACCACGAGTTAGATACGGACAGGGACCTTATGGAGGGGCGGGGAGAGGCCATCCTCGAGGGGGGTCTTCAGGGATTATGCATTTGCGTCGCCCGGTGGCGGTGGGGGCCAGAGCGGTGAAGACTAGAACTCTCGCCGAGAGCTTCAGATGCGCAGCCAGGGGGCTCCTATATGTCCTCGCCACACAGCGGAATTTCAGGATTCATTGTGCGGCCGGGGCAGGGGTTATACTGGCTGCCTTTTTATGGAACGTGCCCAGGACGGAGTTCATCCTCCTCATCCTGACGACCGCAGCCGTCCTGGTGGCGGAGATAATGAATACCTCAATCGAAACTATAGTGGACATGGTCAGCCCGGCCTACCACCCACTCGCCGCCGTGGCGAAGAATGTTGCCGCCGGAGCTGTGCTGGTTACAGCGGCAGGCGCCATAGTCGTGGCTCTCCTGGTCTTTGGGGGGAAGCTTTGCGAGCTGGGTGTTTCCATTTTCAGGATAGGGTGGAAATAACCTCGCTTTCTGCTATAATATAAGGGGTAATGTAAGGGGTGATGATGATCGTGCAGGATCCCCTGGCTCGAGGGACAAAGGCTGTATTGATTGCGCTGGCCCTGCTGATGGGCTTGAATGTAGTAATGCTTGCCCGGTCCCTCGAATTGCTTAGATTCCCCGGCGAGATCACTGATGTGGAAGCGGCGCGGGATGGAGCCCGCGCGCTGAGGGACTATTACAGGACGGTTGTCGAGTCGTCTGGCCTCGGCAACAACCCCGCAGTCAGGGATGCCCTTGCAAAGTTCTGGTTTGAGGTCGAACAGGCAGACGGGGTTCAGGCTATAGCGCGCACCACGGCTATCTATGGTAGAAGCGTGCAGGACATCATAGCGCGGGAAGAGGACAACATGCGGCGAGAAACGGTGCTCCGCATTATCAGCCAGGATGGCGGGATCAAGTCTATTACGGGAAAGGCGAGCATCCTGGTGTCAAGGGGGACCGACGGCTCGGTTGAGATTGAGGATGAACAAAACGTGTTGTCCCCCGTCACCAGGGAGAGGTTGAGGCGTGAACCCTCCCTGCTCAAACTGGCTGAGACGGTGGAGGTGGATATAACCGATGGCAAGGCCGTCCTGGCGACGGCCCGGACCATGGCCGACCGTTTGCGCCTCCTGAGGTCGGAGGTTGAATCCCTCAGGCAGACGCTGGAGGATGTCAGGCGAGATGCAGGTTTTGCCCCACTGAGCGGCCCCGGCATTGTTATAGAGATGTATGATGCCCCTGGCGGGCGGAGCAAGGAAGAGGTTGTCCAGGAGAGGGACGTACGAGATGTTGTAAATGAGCTTTTCGCGGCCGGGGCTCTTGGCGTTGAGGTCGGCGGCCAGAGATTCATCGCCACCTCATCTATCAGGTCCGCGGGGGCCCTCATACTTGTCAACCAGCACCCTATCAGCGTAAATCCCATTGTCGTGAAGGCCGTGGGCGACCCGCGGGTGCTAGAAAGCAGCCTGGACCTGGTGGTGAACAGCCTCAAGCCCTGGGGCATAAGAATTGACATAAGGAAAGAGGATTTCGTAAGGCTCTCCGCTTTCCATGAGGAGGGCTAAGGGGGACCGGGATGTCTATGGTCGCGCACCGGGATCCTGGGAGGCCCGAGAGGCCCGGGAGTTTCATATCAGTTGTGGTCGGCGTGGCGATATTTCTGCTTTTCCTCGATACCTTGATGCTGGCGAGATGGATGGGGATGTTCTCGTTCCCCGGCGAGGTAGACGAGGTAGAGGCCGCTAAACGGGGGGCTACCGCCATACTTTCATATTATGAGCGCCTTGCCAGGAGTGAAGAGGAGACCGCCGGCGGTGCCGGTGGCGTCCCTCAGAATGCCAATATTGCCCTGAGGGCCTTTAAACTCGCGATCGATGGCGCAGCGACGAGGGTTGGCGTGGCTCAGGCCCTTGCAACTTACGGGCGCAGGCTCACCACCGCCTCTGTCCCTGGCTCCGGGCCTGTAGCCGGGGGAGAGGAACGCGAGGGTGATAGTTCTCCCCAGGCAGTGGCCAGGCAGGTTGATGACCTGCAGCAGGAGATAAGCCTCTTGAGGGCGAAGTTGAGGGAGACGCAAAGCAGGGCAGGCCTGGCGGAAATGGTTGGTCCTGGGGTTGTGGTTCGCGCATATGATGCCAGCGAGGGCTATTCCTGGAACCAGATAATTCACGAGCGCGACATAAGGGACATAGTCAACCGGCTTTGCGTTGCGGGCGCCAGGGGCGTCGAGGTTGGTGGCGAGAGGCTCACTGTGACCTCATCCATCCGGTGCGCGGGCCCGGTTATCCTGGTCAATCACCGTTCGATCGCAGTCAACCCCGTAGTGATAAAGGCCGTGGGCAACCCCTGGAAGTTGGCGGAGGCGCTTCACCCTGTAGGGCGGGATTTCACCCGGTTGGGCAAGAGGCTCCTGATCAAGATCGAGGATGCCGTAGTTCTCCCGGCATACCGGAGGGGTTTTTAGGGATGAGACGCGAGGAATTGTTGCAGGATGCTATAGAGGCGCGGGAGTTCGCATATGCCCCATATTCCAATTTCAGGGTTGGTGCGGCCCTCCTCACCCGCGACGGGAAGGTATATAAGGGCTGCAATATAGAAAACGCAGCTTATGGGTGCACGATATGCGCCGAGAGGGTCGCCATGTTTAAAGCGATATCAGATGGCGAGCGGGCCTTCCTGGCCATCTGCGTGGTGGCTGATGGCGATGTGGTCTGCGCGCCGTGCGGGGCCTGCAGGCAGGTAATGGCTGAGTTTGCACCCGATATGATGGTGATCATGGCGAACCTGGCGGGTGCATATGAGATCAAGATGGCTTTCGAGCTTTTGCCGCACGCATTTCGGGGAAAATGAAAAGCAGAGATCGAGGTTGCTTAGATACACTCAAAAATAGCAGCAGCTTACGAAGTCTATAATATGGCGATGGATGGTGAAGCCGATGAGTGTCCCCCTCAAGCGAAAACAAGGCCGCGAGGACTCATCTAATTTAAATAGACTGATCGGGGAGGCCCAGAATGGGCGGACCGACGCGCGCGAGAAGCTTATAAGGGATTACTTGCCATTCATTTTGAGGGTGGCCTCGAAGGTCACCAGGAGGTACTTACGGCCCGGGGAAGACGATGAGGTAAGCGTTGGCATGATGGCCTTTAATGAGGCGATAAATGAGTATGATCTTCGCAAGGGGAGCTCGTTTTTATCCTTTTCGGAGATCGTGATGAGGAGGCGCCTCACCGATTATTTTCGTAAAGAGGCCCACTTCAGACGGGAGATACCAATGAGCAGTTTTCAGGTGGAAAGACAGGAGCCCGAGGAAGGGGATATCGCCGAGTTTCTAAGGGAGCAGCAGGCCACGGATAATTATCTTATCCTCACGGAGAACAGGGAGAGGAAGGACGAGATATTCCATTTTAGAGATATGCTGGCTGACTACGGGATTTCCCTTTCGGAGCTCGTTGCAATCTCGCCCAAGCATGAGGATGCGCGGAT
Organism: Bacillota bacterium; assembly: GCA_013178125.1. Classification (NCBI taxonomy): domain Bacteria; kingdom Bacillati; phylum Bacillota; species Bacillota bacterium. The sequence goes on from JABLXJ010000004.1 coordinate 59,871, forward strand.
GCGAGCTATAGAGGTGGCGAGGGTCATAGTATCTGATCAAAATCTGCGCGCGGAACTTATAAGGAAGAGGGGGCTTCCCATCAAGCAGCTCCACGGGAGGCTGAGGGTGAGCCGGAAAACCCTTGAGAGGCAACGAAAGTATATACTGGCAGTCGCGCTCATCTTGATGGGGGAATTTCAGCACTTGAGGGCCTATGTAGATAAGCTATAAATGAGGCTGTTAGGTGCCCTATGTGATTCCTGAGCTTAAAAGCAAGGGGTCATGCACTATTAGCTTTGAGACTGCCTATCTTAGGGGGGGAAGGACAGTGCGGGGGGTTGAATGCGAAAGTGGCATAGTTCTGGAGGCCAGAGGCAGGACTGTCATCCTGCTTACGAGGAACGGGGAGTTTCGGCGGGCGACGGTTGCAGGTAGAGTCCCGGATATCGGCGAGGAGATTGCTATTCCCTCACGAAATGCGACCTTTGCCCTCCATTCTATATTTGAGTGGCCTGCTTTCAGGGCTGCTGCAGTGGCGGCGCTGGTCCTCATCGTGTTCATTCTAGCCGGGGTCCCGGGTTATAACCTTCCGGTCTGGTTGAAATTCAGGGGAGCGTGGCGAACGCCTCCGGCTCCGGGGATAGCAGTATATGTGAGCGTGGATATTAACCCCAGCATTGAGCTGGCTCTCGATGCTTCCACCGTGGTGATCCAGGCGAGGAGTTTCAATGAGGATGGTGAAAAGCTCCTTGGCCGTGCAAGAGTGGTCGGGAAAAAGGCCACGGAGGCTATCGAGGTGCTTACGGACAGGGCCATAGATGACAACTTTATTGGCGGCCGCGAGCCTGGGGGCATCATACTCCTTGCAGTGACACCACAGGGAGCCCCGGGAGCTGCGCCGGGTTCGAGGGGTTCGAAGGCGGATTTGAATCCTGAAGTCCTCGGGGAGGAGCTAAGGCGCGCAGCCGGCCTCGTCCTGGCCAGACGGGGGGTCCAGGTCGCTTCCATTGAAACCTTGACCGTTGATAGGGCATCCCGGGATGAAGCAGTTCGCAAGGGCCTCTCGGCGGGCCGTCTCGCGCTGGTGACGAGGGCCAGGGAGGCAGGGATTCGCATCGGCATCGAGGACGTGAGAAGGGGCAGGATCGGGGATGTCATGGCGCATGCGGGCGTTAACCTCCATGATCTCCTGGCTGCTTCCGATAGCGCACCCGGTATGATCCGCGATGGTGGGGGGCCGGGCTGGGATGGGAAGGAACCGGCGGGGCCGGCAGAGCCACACCCTCGCCCACCTGTGGTAGCCATATTCATGAAGACCGGGAGTGACGGAACTCCCAGGAATAAGGGCGTGGCAAACGGCCCAAGCACGGGGGCCGCAAAGGTGAATGGGACTGCGGCCGGCCACCCAGCGTCCGCGGGCGTTGGCAACGGGGTAAAGGCGCAGCCCGAGTCTCCAGAGTCTAAATCTGAGCCCTCCGGGATCGCTGGTCTCAGACTGAGTGGCAGTGGCGACGAGCCCGGCATGGGCCCAGGGGCTGGCCAGGGCCAGGGGGAGTCCGGCGATTCCAATGCCCATGGCGGTCCTGTGATGCTGGCTAGCGCCTCTGATGTCAGCGTCACCAAGGGCGCAGGGATTGCGACAGCGCCGAATTCGAATTCAAATCCTGATTCGTCTGGGGTGAAGACTAAGGGCTTGCGAGTCTCGGGTCTTTCTTTGTCCAAGGAAGCCAGGGTATCCCAAGGTGGGGCTGCCACAGATATAGCTGGCGATATTGCTGTCGACAAGGATAATGATAAGTATAATGATAAGAATGATAAGTATATAGAAGGTAAGAGCATAGAGAATAACGGCCAGGATAAAGGCGAAGCTAAAGACAAGGATAAGGACAAGGGTGAGAATAAGAATAAGGACAGTATGGATAAAAACACAGGTGACACAGGTGAGGGCGATAAAGATAAGGTGAAATCTGATTGAGGGTTGATGAATTCGATTATTACCTTCCAGATGAGCTTATAGCGCAGGAGCCCATCGAGCCGAGGGATAGATGCCGCCTGATGGTCTTGAGGCGTGATGATGGGGCGGTCGAACACAGAGAATTCAAAGACATTGTGGAGTACGTGCGCCCGGGAGATGTGTTTGTTTTGAATAATACCCGCGTGATCCGCGCGCGGCTGTCCGGCCGCCGCAAGGATACGGGGGGCAGGGTCGAGATCTTACTCCTGCGTAAGGTTGGGGATGACCAGTGGGAGGTGCTGGTGAAGCCCGGGCGGAGGGCCCGGGTCGGGTCGTTCATAACCATGGGAGATGGGGCGCTTGACGGCGAGATCCTGGACAAGACCGCAGCGGGTGGCCGGCACATCAGATTCACCTCCCCCTCAGGTGAAGATGTGGGCGAGGTCCTGAGGCGCTGCGGCATGGTCCCGTTGCCGCCCTACATTAAGAGGGAAGTGAAGGATGAGGAGAGCTACCAGACGATTTACGCGGAACCGGAGGGATCCGTTGCAGCGCCGACTGCGGGGCTTCATTTTACCAGGGGGCTGCTGGATAAGATCGAAGCGCTCGGCGTAAAGGTCGCGAAGATAACCCTGCACGTGGGGATCGGGACCTTCCGGCCCGTCAAGGTCGCCAATGTTGAGGAGCATGAGATGCACGAGGAGTGCTACGAGGTTCCCCCTGAGGCCGCCAGGGTGATAAACGAGGCCAGGAGCACCGGGGGGCGCGTGGTGGCCGTGGGGACGACGAGCGTCAGGACGCTCGAAACCGTTGCGGATTCGTCAGGCCGAATACATCCCGGGCAGGGATGGACGAATATTTTTATATACCCGGGGTATAGTTTTAAGGTTGTGGACGCCCTGGTTACGAATTTTCATCTCCCTAAATCAACCCTCATTATGCTGGTTGCGGCGTTCTGCGGGAAGGAAAACATAATGAGGGCGTATAAGATCGCCGTGAGTGAACGCTATCGTTTTTTCAGCTTCGGTGACGCAATGCTGATAATCTAACGGCACTCGGGCTAATGGTAGTTGAGGGCACTCAATGGCATTCGGATAGTTTTTGATGGCGTAGCGCTGGATTTGGATGCCTCTAGGACTTAGAGGCCGTTTCAAGGGTGAGGTATGTAGGTTCTTAAAGATGGAATACGAGATAGAGTTCAAGCTCGAAAAGCGAGATGGAAACACCGGAGCGCGCGCCGGCGAGCTTAAAACCCCTCACGGCCTGGTTCAGACGCCGGTTTTTATGCCTGTGGGGACGCAGGGGACCGTGAAAGGGATGAGCCCAGAGGAGCTAAAGGGAATAGGGGCTGAGATGATCCTCGGCAATACATACCACCTTTATCTCCGGCCGGGGCACGACATTGTCAGGGAAGCTGGCGGCCTTCACCGGTTTATGCACTGGGACCGGTCGATCTTGACGGATAGCGGCGGTTTTCAGGTGTTCAGCCTCGCTGACCTGAGGGAGATAAGCGAGGAGGGGGTGAGCTTCAAATCACATATTGATGGCTCGCTTCATTTTCTATCGCCCGAGAAGTCGATAGAGATACAAAACGCCCTCGGGGCTGATATAATAATGGCATTCGATGAGTGCGCCCCCTACCCGTGCGATTACGAGTATGCAAAGAGGTCGATGGAGCTCACGGCCAGGTGGGCCCGTCGTTGCAGGGCGAGGCACCAGCGAGGGGATCAGGCGCTATTCGGAATAGTCCAGGGAGGGGTTTACCCGGATCTCAGGGAAAAGAGCGCGGCGGACCTGGTTGAGCTGGACCTTCCCGGGTACGCAATAGGCGGCTTGAGCGTAGGGGAGCCTAAGCCCCTCATGTTTGAGATCCTCGAGGCGACCATCGAGCACTTGCCTGAATCAAAGCCGCGCTACCTGATGGGTGTTGGCTCCCCCGAAGACCTTATATACGGTGCCGCACTCGGAGTGGATATGTTTGATTGCGTGCTCCCGACGCGGATAGCCCGCCACGGGTCCGTTTTTACGCACCGCGGCAGGCTGATCATAAGGGATAGCCGCTATATGAGGGATTTCGGACCTCTTGATCCGGACTGCGATTGTTACGTCTGCAGGAATTATTCCCGCGCGTATATACGCCACCTGATCAAGGCAAAGGAGATTCTGGGCCTCAGGCTCACTACATACCATAACCTTTATTTCCTGGTAGAGCTCATGCGCGGCATCCGGCGTTCCATAATGGAAGGAAGCTTCCAGGATTTTAAGCAGGAATTCCTGGACGCCTGTGGAACTAATAATAACTAATAATATAGATGGAGACGGCTTCAGTGATGGTTATGTCGAAGGGGGAGCATGTGAGTGAATCAACAAGGATCGGCGATCGCGGCGCTTCTTCCATTTGTGTTCATGTTCGCTATATTCTATTTCCTGCTAATCCGGCCTCAGCAGATGCAGCAGAAGAAGCGCAAGGACATGTTGGCTAACCTGCGCAAGGGCAACCAGGTTATCACCGTCGGCGGTATTTACGGGGAGATAGTCGATATTAAAGAGGATGCCCTTATGCTCAAGATAGCCGATAAGGTCACGATCAGGACCACCAGGGCGGCCGTGGGAAGCGTCCTAGGGAAGGATAATCAGGACTAATAGACTAATAACATGAAATGTTATGGAATGGCAAGATTGAGCCGGGGCATACCGCCCCGGCTCATGATCCTGTCCGGCCTGCGCCTCTACTGCCTGCCCGCCTACCTACCTACCTGCCTGCCTGCATTACAGTGTCAGTCCAGGAGGAGTACAAGAGTATACTAACTGTTGGTGTCGCCCTGGGCGACATGAGGGTCTAGCCTATAGAGCGGCCCGGCTGCCATGCGCGGATATAGTTGTTTGCATCTACCTGGAGCCAGAGCGCCTGGCACTCCATAATGACCGTCTGCCATGCTGCCAGCCAGGATTGATCAACCGTCCTGTAGACCGTTGCTTGGTCTGTGGTGGCTATCCACAGGATCGACGCCGATCCCTCCGATTGCCTGAACCATGTGGTCCGCGCCTGAACCCATGTGGCCTGCTGCGTGCCGGGCGGTGGGGCCGGTGCTGCCAGAGATTCCACGACCTTATCGACTTCTTCAAATTTTGGCGGCTCGAGCCTGGCGTCTGCCATAAGAACTCACCCCTTGACTTTTTTAACCCGCCTGTGGGCGGGTTCCCCTTGAGCCTTTGCCAACCTCGCTAACTGCCTGCGCGGATTCACAATCCGGCGGTCCCCGAGGACCGGTATTCCATTCGCCCCGGGTGCACCTGGCGCAGAGAACTGTGGTGATGCTGAAGCGCCTGGGATGGTTCGTTGCTTACCTTCACGAGATCGTCCAGCGGTGCATCAGCCATTACGCGGCATTGGACCCCTCGCAGCAAGACCGAGTCCTTGCCGATAGCCACAATCTTGAATATGATATCCGCGTCATAGGATTTCCGGGCGACGATATCCCCCACCTTTAAAACGTCCATTTTCCGTCCCTCCGCGCGGTTCGTTGGATTATCGGCCCAATAGGTTTTGCAAGTCAGTGCGTACTGACTTAGTATAGTTTATGTATGCTGGTTGCACAAGGTTACGTGCAGATGAACATTACCTATTTGCGGAGCATCGCCTATTGCCGGGATGATCGTGGCGATTAAGGGAGCATGCGTGAATCGAGCTATTAGCTATTAGGGACGCCAGGTAGGACGTTGGGTGCTGGGATTTGGGCGCATGGAGGGTGTGGGACGGGCCAGGGCGAGGTGTGATACGAGCAGTGAAAAGGCAAAGAATGCAGCGGAGCAGAGCACTATGGTCGCCCCGGAGGGGATGTCGAAGGCATATGAGACCACCAGCCCGATAAGCACCGACGCGAGGCTGGTGCCCGCGGATATGGCTATCATGCCCCTGAAATTCCTTGAAAGGATGTGGCCTGTGGCCGCCGGCGTGACAAGGAATGCGCCAACGAGCACTATCCCCACCACCTTGATCGCCGCTATGATCGTTATGGCTATCGCCGTGAGGAGCGAGTAGTAGAGCATGGATACGGGTATGCCGCTGGCCCGGGCCCCCTCCTCGTCAAAGCACATGAATAGGAGCTCCTTGAAAAAAGCCCCGACGAAGGCCAGCACCGCGCCGCTTACAATCATCAGGGCGATAAGATCCTGTCTCGTTACAGCCAAGATGTTGCCGAAGAGATAACCTGTGAGATCCATGGTATAGGTCTTCGAGAGGCTGATGAGGATAACGCCAAGGGCCATGCCGCTCGCGGATATGATGCCGATGGCCGAATCCTCATGAAGGGATCCCTTCTTGCTTATGAACCCGATCACCCAGGCCACAACGCTCGCAAATGCTGCGCCGGTCGCTACAGGGTTTTTGCCTGCGACCACGCCGATTGCTACGCCGCCCAGCGATGCGTGGGAGATGCCATGGCCGAGGAATGATAGCTTCTTTACTATGACAAAGAATGCCATAATCGAGCAGGTGACGCCAGCCAGCACCCCGGCAGCGAGCGCCCTTTGCATAAATTCGTAGGCAAATGGTTTAAGAATCGCTTCAAGCATCCTGTGTCTCCCCGGCTGTCGCCTTATCTGTAACATTATGGCTATACCCTACATCTACACCCGGGCCTGCCCCCAGCTGGGATGGTCCCCTGTTGATGAAGATGAGTCTATCAGCTATGGCCGCGATCCCCTCGACATCATGGGAGACGATTATGATGGTGAGATTGGGAAAGGAATTTCGCCGCAGCTCGGTGAGGGTATCGTAGAGATCGTGCTGGGCCTGGGCGTCCAGCCCTGTCGTAGGCTCATCCAGCAGCAGAAGCCTGGGCTCGCCCGCAAGGGCGCGTGCCAGGATGACGCGCTGTCGCTCGCCGCCTGAGAGCTCTGAAATGGGCCTATCCTTGAGGTGCAGGGCACCCACCCTGGCCAGGCTCTTCTCGACGATCTCCCGGTCCTGCCGCCCTGGCCGGCGCAGGAGTCCAACCTGTGAGACCCTGCCCATCATCGCGACATCGAAAACCGAGACGGGAAAGGCTATATCAAAGGATCCTATTTGCGGCACGTACCCCATAAACCTTCGCGACGCTGCGAGCTTCGATGACGGCATGCCGAAGATGTTGATGCTACCGCTCGCGGGCTTTATGAGCCCGAGGATTGCCTTCAGGAGCGTCGTCTTACCCGCCCCGTTGGGGCCGACTATCCCCGCAAGCTGGCCCGGTCCCACTGAGAATGTTACGCTATTGAATATAACCCTGCCCCCGAGCGATACAGTGAGGTCGCTGATGTCGACCGCAGGCTGCATGTGGACTGCAGGCGGCAAGAGCTCTTTGCCCGCTGCGGGAGCAGGGGCATGGGAGGAAGCCCCTTTGATCTGATCAAGTTGAACCGGGGTCACTGTAGCGCCTCCTTGAAGATCGAGAGATTATACTCCATTAAACTGAGGTAACTATCTCTTCCTTTTATGTCTTTGCCACCGAGGGGGTCGAGCAGGAGGACCCTGCCACCGATTTCCCCGGCTATTGCACTGGCTACCTTGGGGCTGAATTGCGGCTCCGCAAATATCACCTTGACCCCGCTTCGTCGCGCCAGGTCCACGACATTAGCAATCCACCCGGCAGACGGCTCCTTTCCGGGGAATTCCTCGATGGACGCGACCTCGATAAGCCCGTAACGAGCGCCGAAATGACGCCATGCAGAGTGGAATGATATATACCTCCTGGTGCGGCATTTCTCGATAGCCTGCGCGATATGAGCGTGAAGGTCCTGTAATTCCCCCTGATACTGCCTGAGGTTGGATTCGAATGAATCCCGCGCATCGGGCGCCACACTTGCAAGTGCCCCTGCTATGCGCGGGGCTATTTCATCTTTCACCCGCACAGGGTCCAGCCAGATGTGGGGGTCGCCATGGGTGTGGGCGTGATCCCCGGCGCCGGCATGATCGCGATCGTGATCGCGATCAGCAAGCCCGCTTGAGTCGCCGGTTAAAACGACTACTACGGGGGGAAGCCACCGGCCGTCTTCCTGGCTTCTCAGAGCCCAGTCGTCCAGGCCCGAGCCGACGCGTATGAGGACGTCTGCTGTTGCTATCTCTCGCGCCTGCCCCGGAGTCAGCTCAAAGGTGTGAGGGCTGGCGCCCGGAGGGAGCAGGGTCGTGACAACCACCCGGCTTCCCCCTATTTGCCTTGCTATGTCGGCGAGGGGGAATATGGTGGCGACCACCCTCACCACCCTCGCGCTCCCTGGCCTGTTATCATGATCCTGGCCGCCATCACTCGTGCCCGCGGGCGAAGACCAGGCACCAGGGGTTGGGCCTGTATTAATCCCTGGCTTATCGTTGCCAGCGAATATTAACACGAGCGCTCCTATCAAAACCAGGAGCACGAGACCCAGACCCAGTAGAGTCCCTGCGGCTCGCCCCCTGCCTCCTTTGATATTTCTGGCTTTAGCGCCTTTCTTTGCGCTGGTCACAGCCGGGCACCCCCGTCGTCACTTCTTTATGTTACCGTGATTCCTACTGCATTCCGTGCAGTAGCCATAGAGCTGAAAGCTGTGGCTGACGATGGTGAAATCGTTGCCTGCAGCGTGAGAGAAGTCATTATTATCTAAAGGACAACCATCCAGGCACACGATCTTGTCGCACCCAAGACATATGAAATGATGGTGGTGGTCCCCACCGAGCTTGAATAGATCACCCCTTTTGGAAAGGAGGTTTATCTGACTTATGACGCCCAGGGCCGCCAACAACCTGAGGTTCCGGTAAACTGTATCCATTCCCATGCCTGGGAATTTCTCCGCAACCCTCTCATGTACCTGCTGGGCATTTTGAGGCTCGTAGGTCTCGGATAGCACTCTAATTATCTCGCGCCGCTGGGGGGTTAACTTGTAACCGCTGGCTTTCAGCCGGCGAAGTATGGCCTCCTGCTGCGATGCGGGGTCGAGTTGCGCCACTAGGGCACCCTCTTTCCATAAATAATATTATTCCTATCTAGGATTATAATTATGTGAACCGCGGAAGTCAAGAAGGGGAACTCAAGAAGTCAAGAAGTTACAGTCGAGAAGGATTGAAGGGGGAGAAAAAAGAATGTGGGACCCGGGCTTTTGCGCGTTGGCCTGGCGAAGAAAAGGTATTATATGCCTTTGCGCCTGGACATTGCTCTGCCGGTGAGCTTGCCTTTTGCGGACGTGCCTTTTATAGGCGTGCCTTTTTGCCTGTTATGGACGTTGACATTGCCTGCGTCGTGTGGTATTTTATGCTAGGATGGCCTGCCGGCCAGCGTTCGGCAACCGCCCAGCAGCAACTATTCAATATCAATGGCTCAATATCAATAGCTCAATAGCCAGATTAACTTTTAGTAGGGGGTTTCTAGACTGTGAGACAACACGACGCTGCCTATCTTGATGTTCACTCTGCCCGCTCCATAATATTGGCGGGGCTTTTCGGGGCCCTAACCGCGGTTGGGGCTGTTGTAACAATCCCTTTGCCATGGACGCCTGTGCCGTTTAGCCTGCAGGTCTTGTTTGTCCTCCTTTCAGGCGTCGTGCTCGGGGGGAGGCTCGGCGCGATGAGCCAGGCAATTTACATAATCCTGGGGGTTATCGGATTGCCGGTCTTCGCCGGAGGCCACGCGGGGCCGGGCGTGCTTGTCGGCCCCACCGGCGGTTACCTGCTGGGTTTTGTGCTTGCTCCGCTCGCGGTTTCGATGCTGGCGGGACGTGGCGGACGCGGAGATCTCCGGAGCGGGGTTAGAGTCCTCGCCGGGACCTTGCTCGGCGTGGCGGTGATTTACATACTCGGCGCGGGCCAACTCGCCCTCGTTGCGGGCCTCACGCCATCGAAGGCGATCTCCCTGGGCGTCCTGCCCTTCATCGCGGGCGATATTGTAAAGGCGTTGCTTGCAACCTGGCTTGCTGGTCACTTGAGGCGGCGCGGGCTCGTCCTGTAAAGCTCGGCATGGATGATAGCGGTATCTCCAAGGGAGCGGGGAGGGGAGTGCCCCGCTTACAGCTTCGGGAATGGCGGTCCCTCCCCGATCTGGCCGCCCTCGCCGCCTGCGCCGCCTGTGCTTGCGCCGTTTCCCGCGGTCCCAGCATCCCCGGCGCCGGTCATTGGAACCTCCGCCTGCATTGCCAGGCGCAATCGCCTCTCGACGTCGCGCCAGTTGACCACATGCCACCAGGCATCTATATATTCCCCGCGTTTGTTTTGATAGTCAATATAATACGCATGTTCCCATACATCCAGCACGAGAACGGGAATGACCCCCCATTGAGTCAAGTCTTCGTGTTTTTCTGCAGTCAGAACCTCCACCCTGCCCCACTGGGGCTGCCATACCAGGAGCGCCCACCCGGAGCCTTCGACATCCTGTGCAGCTCTCGATAGCTGCTGGCGAAACGCCTGGTAGCTGCCGAAATATGAGTTGATCTGTTCGAGCACCAGGCCGCCTGGTGTGCCTCCGCCTATGGAGCTCATGTTCGTCCAGTATATGCTGTGCAGGGCATGTCCCGAGCCATTGAAGGCCAGCTCCCTCTCCCAGTACCTGACCAGGGAGAAGTCGCAGGACCGGCGCGCCTCGACCAGGGCGAGTTCAGCCTTGTTAAGACCCTCTACGTAGGCCAGGTGATGGCGGTCGTGGTGTATGCAAAGCGTCGTGGCGCTGATGTAGGGTTCGAGAGCATCATATGGGTATGGAAGTGACGGCAACCGGTGGCCGCCGGGCGGCACGGCAGGCGGCGCCTGCATGAAAGCTACTGAAGAGTGCGAAATCACGCTTTCATTCGGAACATGGTTAATTGGAACATGATTAATATGATTATAGTAGATATTGCGATTATCGCCTGCATTGGGGCTCATGAGCAACACTCCCTTCTGGATCCGAATTTGAGCGCTTGTTTGTTGTCTATATCCAGGACCCTGGAGAACTGTAAATTGGAGAATGGCAAATTCGAGCCAATCTTAGTGTATTCATAGTTTTCGAGCCCGGTGCCGGCGGGGGATCATGCTAAGCGTGAGAAAGATAGCCCATTCCAGGCGGGTAATCATTGTGACGTTTTTCACTTTTTCGCTTGAATTTCCCCGCGCCATATGCTAACCTAGAAGCTGGGAGACAAGAACAATAATCCGGTGGAAATAAAGAAACCTGGTTGAGGTGTTATCGGTCACCTGACGAGCCGGGGCGCGTATCATGTATAATGTGTGCCTTGCTCGAAGGGCGGCAATTCTAATTCTGAGCCAATTTTGAGCGAGGGGCTCAGGTGTGACTTTGAAAATAGAATTTGGTTTTTCGGGTTTTCCCTGAGACAAGGGCGAGATCGATCCTGCAGGCGAGGGGACCGTCAAAGGTGTTTCTGAAGGGGTCTGCCATGCGTGTTGCAGGGCAGACCCCTTTTTGATGCATGCGGTATAGGTAGCATGTGGTATGGGCGATATGGGCAGCAGGGGGGATGGGTGTGGAGGAAGTTATCGGAGACGCGTATGGAACAGGTACAAGATTTTGGGACGCGCTTGGCCGGGCGCGCGCCGGCAAGGATCTCACGCGCGACGAAATAAGGGCCTTGCTCCAGGCGGAGCCGGGAGACCAGACATGGACCCTGTTTTCCCTCGCGGACGAGGTCCGCGCGCGCTATGTTGGGGATGAGGTTCACCTGCGCGGACTTGTTGAATTCTCTAGCTACTGCGCCAGGAATTGCGCCTACTGCGGGCTGCGCCGCGACAACCGAAAGCTCAGACGCTACAGGATCGCCCCTGATGAGATCGTAGACATCGCGGAATACGGCGCGACCCTGGGCTACAAGACGATAGTCTTACAGTCGGGCGATGATTTCTGGTACTCGGCTGATGCGCTCGCCAGCATTATAACGCGTATCAAGAATTCAGCCGACGTCGCCGTGACGGTGTGTATCGGGGAGCGTTCGAGGGAGGAATACGCGACGATCAGGGAGGCCGGCGCTGACCGGTTTCTCCTGAAGCACGAGACGGCGGACCCCGAGCTTTATAGGGACCTCCACCCCGGGATGACCCTCGAGGAGAGGGTCATGCGCCTCAGGTGGCTGAAGGAGCTCGGTTTCCAGGTCGGCTCGGGCAACATTGTAGGCCTCCCCGGGCAGACGATAGATTCGCTCGCTGGTGATATCGTGCTTATGAGAGACCTAGGTGTGGACATGGCCGGCATCGGGCCGTTCATCCCGCATCCAGATACCCCCCTCGCCGGGAGCCCCCAGGGCCCGCTCGAGCTCGTGCTCAAGGTAGTTGCCTGCACGCGCCTCGCCCTGCCGTGGGCGCATATCCCCGCCACGACGGCGGCGGGGACGGTTGACCCGCGTGGAAGGGAGAAGGCCCTCCAGTGCGGCGCAAATGTCGTCATGCCCAACATCACGCCGGTAGAGTACCGCAAGCTTTACCAGATATATCCGAATAAAATCTGCCTCTCGGAGCGGGCTGATAGCTGCAGGCGATGCATAGAGAACCGGATAAAGGGGATTGGGCGGAGCATCGGGACGGGCTACGGGCATTGCAGGGAATACGAGTTGGCATGAGTTTCTTTCAGAGATCGAAGAGGATCCGCAGAAAGGGAGGGAATGTTCATGGCAGTGCGTGAGACGGCACACGCCGCGAGGGTCGCGGATTTCATCGATGACGGCAAGATATGGGATACGCTCGAGAGGGCGAAGGCAGCCCCGCGGGAAAGGGCAATCGATATCATCGCGAAGGCGCGGGAGGCGAAGGGCTTAGAGCCCGATGAGGTCGCCATCCTGCTTCACCAGGACGATGACGCGATCCTGGAGAAGATGTATGATGTAGCCCATGAGATCAAGGAGAGAATCTACGGGAAGAGGCTTGTTTTCTTCGCCCCGCTCTATTTCAGCAACTACTGCGTAAACAATTGCCGGTATTGCGGCTACAGGCATAGCAACGATACCCCAAGACGGAAGCTCACCCTAGATGAGGTCAGGGAGCAAGTCAATATCCTCGAGGGCATGGGGCACAAGAGATTAGCGCTCGAGTGCGGGGAGGACCCGGTGAATTGCCCCATGGACTATATCCTGGACGTGATCAGGGCGATCTACGATACCAGGGCCGGAAATGGGAGCATCCGCCGCGTGAATGTGAACATCGCCGCCACTACTGTCGAAGACTACAAGCTGCTCAAGGCCGCCAAGATAGGGACATATGTGCTGTTTCAGGAGACATATCACCGTGCTACCTACGCCGAGGTGCACCCTTCGGGGCCGAAGCGGGATTACGACTGGCACACCACCGCCATGGACCGGGCGATGGAGGGCGGCATCGATGATGTAGGGATAGGCGCCCTCTTTGGACTCTATGATTACAAGTTCGAGGTCATGGGGCTCATCTATCACGCCCTGCACCTGGACAGGGAATTCGGGGTTGGACCCCATACTATATCCGTCCCTCGCCTGAGGCCCGCAGCAGGAATTTCTCTGGAATCCTTCCCCTACCTCGTGGGTGACCGTGACTTTAAGAAGCTGGTGGCTATTATCAGGCTCGCCGTGCCCTATACGGGCATGATCCTGTCGACGCGCGAACGCCCAGGCTTCCGCGATGAAGTCATACGTGTCGGCATATCCCAGATCAGCGCGGGCTCGTGCACGGGCGTGGGCGGCTACAGGGAGGAGGTGGAGGGGGTTGAGCCCCACGACCACCAGTACCAGGACCGAGACAACGACACGGCCCAGTTCGAGGTCGAGGATAAGCGAAGCCCCGAGGAGATAATTAGGAACCTGTGTCGTTCAGGGTACATCCCCAGTTACTGCACGGCGTGCTATCGCCAGGGGCGGACAGGCGACCGCTTCATGGCTCTGGCCAAGACCGGGCGCATTCATAATATCTGCCAGCCCAACGCCATCATGACTTTTAAGGAGTATCTCATGGACTACGCCTCGCCCGAGACGAGGAGGCTTGGCGAGGAGACCATACAGGCGCATCTCGAGCTGGTAGAAAACCCATCCATCCGCCGTGAGACGGAGAGCAGGCTCCGGAGAATTGAGGCGGGTGAGCGAGACCTCTATTTCTGATCTGCGGGAGACCTCTACATGTCAAAGACTACCGCCACTTTTCCAGGACTTACGGTGTTGCGCTCCGGGGACGGCGCGCTTGCGGCGCGCCTCCGTTGAAATTTGGCGCGGGGGCCCTGCCAAATTTCAAAGGCCCCGTCGCGCAAACACCGTAAGTCCTGGGACGTGCTGGTAAACTGGCACAAACTAAGGAACCTGCACTTGGCATCAATGGCACGCGTTACCCGGGCAGGCAGGCTGCCAGGCTGCCGGGAGGCAGGCAGTAGGCATTTGCCCAGTATTTTGCAGCTTCGCTGGATTGACAAGCCATCCCGGCCCCTATATAATGGGATTGTGCGAATTTTGGGGGAAAAGGGGGAACCGGCTTGTGAGACCAGGGATGTTATGGAAAATCCTGGGCGTTATCGTCATTGTAGCAATCTGCGCCGGGGTCATCTACAAACTACCCATGAACCTGGGCCTTGACCTCAAGGGCGGCACGCGCCTCGTGCTCGAGGCTCAGGATACCTCTACCGTGAAGGTTGACGAGGACGCGGTGCAGCGGGCCAAGGAGGTCATCCAGAGGAGGGTCGACCAGCTTGGCGTGGCTGAGCCCGTGATCTATAGACAGGGGGAGAGACGAATCGTAGTTGAACTCGCTGGCGTCAAGGACCCTCAGAGGGCCAAGGAGATCATCGGCAAGACGGCCATGCTGGAGTTCAAGGACGAGAGCGGCAACATCATTATGACTGGGGATGATCTCAAGAACGCCACCGCGGGATACGACGAATACGGGCGGCCTGCGGTTCACTTCGAGCTCACTCCCGCAGGCGGCAAGAAATTTGAAAAGGCGACCCGGGAGAATCTCGGGCGGCAGATATCCATCATCCTGGACAACCAGGTGTTGAGCAGCCCTGTGGTCCAGGCCGTGATCAAGGATAAAGGCATAATTCAGGGCATGCGAAGCATGGAGGAGACCAAGGATCTCTCGATGATGCTTCGAGCGGGAGCCTTGCCGGTCCCCATGAAGATACTCCATAGCGAGACCCTGGAGCCGATCCTTGGACGGGAGTCGATAAACCAGAGCGCGGTCGCTGCGACAATAGGAATCGCACTTGTATTGCTTTTTATGCTGGGTATGTACAGGTTGCCGGGCATAATGGCCGACGTGGCCCTGGCTGTCTATGCATTCATAGTCTTCGCCGCCATGGCGGCGCTGCATGCGACCCTGACGTTGCCGGGCATAGCCGGCATGATCCTCTCGGTCGGCATGGCGGTCGACGCCAACGTAATCATTTTTGAGAGGATCAAGGAGGAACTCAGGGGGGGCAAGAGGCTGCGGGCGGCCATCGAGGCAGGGTTTACGCGGGCCTTTACGTGCATCCTCGATTCGAATCTGACCACCCTGATAACCGCCGGCGTGCTGTATATTTACGGCACAGGTCCCGTCAAGGGGTTTGCCGTAACCCTGACGCTTGGAATCCTGGCGAGCATGTTCACGGCGATCGTGGTGACTCGCATAATAATGACGGCGATAGTGGATCGCAATCCGGAGCGGTATGCCCGCTACTTCGGGGCCTAAGGGGAGGTGGATGAATTGATAGATGTAATGGGGCGAAGGAACCTTTTCTTTGCAATATCTGCAATCGTGATCCTCGTGGGCCTCGTCTTCCTGGCGACCAGGGGTCTCAACCTGGGCGTCGACTTCACGGGCGGTTCGCTCATCCGGGTGAGGCTTGACCACCCCGTGACGGCCGCGGAGGTCAGGGATGCGCTGGTGGCGCCGGAGCTCGCGGATATGCATCTCGAGAAGGCCGTTATCCAGCCTATAGAGGGCACCAACGACGTGCAGATCCGGGCGCACGTTCAGGGGAAGCCGCTCAGCGACCCGCAGCTCAAGCGCGTGGTCGATACCTTGAGCGCCAGGCTCGGCTCCGCCTCGGTGATAGAGGCCGAGATGGTCGAGCCGGTGATCGGTAAAGAGCTCCTGAGCAAGGCTATGATGGCTGTGCTCCTCGGGTGGATAGGCATCCTGATATATGTCTCCGTCCGTTTCGAATACCGGTTCGCTGTCGCGGGCGTGGCGGCGCTCATCCATGATGTGCTTGTGATCCTGGGGATGTTCGCCATCCTCGGCCGTGAGGTGAACAGCCCGTTCATCGCGGCGGTCCTGACGATAGTAGGATATTCGATCAACGACACGATAGTTGTTTTCGATAAGATCCGCGAGAACCTGAAGTTCAGGAAGCGCGAGACATACGAGGAGCTGGTAAACAAGAGCATAACCCAGACCCTGGGGCGGTCCTTGAATACCTCGCTCACGACGTTGCTTCCCGTGATTGCGCTCTACCTGTTCGGCGGCGCGACGATCAAGGACTTCTCCCTTGCCCTTATAATCGGCCTGATCTCCGGCACCTACTCCTCGATCTTCGTCGCCAGCCCGATCTGGCTCATCTGGAAGAATTGGGAGCGGGATAGGCAGCGCAAGTTCGCGGTGGCGAAAGCGCGATAAGGAAGGCACGATAAAAACTAAACCTTGCACCAGTCTAACCTGCGTCTCCTCTACCCCGGCGCGTCAAACCCATAATCTGGGATGCGCCGGGGTTCCTTGTTTTGAATGCGCCCTCCGGCGGCGGGCCATACTAAGCTCTGCTAAGCTAGTGTAAAATGAGTTATCAAACGGGTCATCAAATGTGGTGAGGATCGCCGCCATTAAAAAACCGGGAGGTGCGCTGGTTGAGGAACTATCTCAAGCTGATCAGGCATGAAGGCAACGCATCGCTGTTTCTAGCCCTGGAGACATCGGTCATATCGCTCCTGGCAGGGCGCCCCATCCACGTGCATGTCGAGGGTCTCAGGGGAACCGGGAAGACCACGATAATACGCGGGGCGAGGTCGATTCTGCCATCCATAGAGCGCATAAAAGGGTGCATCTACAATTGTGACCCGAGGGCGCCGCACTGCCCCGAGCACAGGGGTTTGTCAGAGGGTGATATAGCGCGCATCGGCACGGAGGAGATCGACATGCCCTTCCTCGAGATATCCCACGCCGCCAAGATCGGGACGGTCGTCGGCACGCTCGACCTCTCCAGGATGGTGGACCGGATCCGGCCCGAGGCTGCGCTCCTCCCGGGCATTCTGCCACGGGCCAACAGGGGGATAGTCTTCATAGACGAGATCAACCGCCTGGCTGATACCTCACCCGAGCTTACAGATATATTGCTCGACATAATGGGCACCAAGCCCGGCAGGCTTCAGGTGGAGGAGGCCGGATTCCAGAGCTTTGAAATACCGGTGAACCTTTGTGTGTGGGCGGCGTCGAACCCCGATGAGGAGCCCGGGGCACTGGAGGACATAAGGCGCCAGCTTTCCGACAGGTTCGATTTTACGGTGAGCATGGGGCGCCCGTCGGAGCTGAATATTGTAAGGGAGATCCTGACCCTGAGCGAACAGGAGCCCGGTGATGACGGGAATGACCTGGGGCCTGAAATCGAGGTCTTCCGTTCAATTATAGCGCAGCGCGCCGCCCGCTATGGCGATGTCAGGATGGGGGATGATCTGCGGAGCCTGCTCGCTGAGATCTATGTGGATTTCGGTCTGGAAAGCCTGAGGGCGATAGAATCTATAGCCCTCGGGGCGAAGGCCAGGGCGGTGTTTGAGGGAAGGGATACGGTGACGGGCAACGACCTGATGCGGGTGCTATCGCTGGCTTTGAGGCACAGGGCCGACATGTCTACCCTCAGCAGCATAGCCAAATTCCTCGAGGAACGGCTGGGACAGCAAAGGAGCGACCAGAGGAGTGAAGGGGGCCCCACCACCTCGCCGGGCGATGGGAGGCTCAATGACCCTCACGAGATCATGAGGGCTCTTTCTCCAGGGGGGAAGATGGCCCCAAGGGAGAGAGATAGCTCCAGGGATAACCCCAACGGGTTGATCGAGCGTTTCATGAGCGGGATGGGACTTGACCGGCTGTTTAAGGCCAGGGAGCATGGCCAGTACACAGCCGGTGGCTCCGGGGCCGGAGGACTCGACGGTTCGGTCTTTGCGAAGGATGACCCGACGGGTGACCCCTTCCGGCGGGGGAGCGAGACCCATGCCCGGTCACAGGCGCCGCAGGTTTCGCCCCCGCCGGATATTTCAGTCACGAGTCCACCTGAGAAGGCGAGGAGGATAAGCTCGCTTCCTGGCGAGAACCTCATATTCACCGAGGAGGACCTGCGCGGGAAATGACACCGGAGCTGGATCTCGGTCTGGATCTCGATAGGGTGGATGCGGCCAAGCTCACTCGCCTCATGCTCGGCGAGCTGAAGGTCGGCCGCGGGCTGAGGATCGGGGAAACCACGGTCATGAGCAGGAGACTCCACACCATAAGGCCGAGCGCGCCGGGCGAGGTGCGGGTCAACGTGGCTCAGGACGCGGGCCAGGTCTTTTACGGCCGGCGCCGGAAGAATGAGGTCCTGCATATTGATGTATTCCATGAAATCGGCGAGGTCGATCACAGGCGGATAGCCGAGGTTATCAAACGGGCCGCGTTCAGCTATATGAGGTCATCGCTCATGGCGCAGGGTGGTAGTGGCCTTTTCTTCCCATCCAGCGATGAACTCCTGGACCATATAGATGTGCAAACGGGCACCGGGGGCGGCAGGGTGAGCGGGACATTAAATTATGGGAAGAAGGCATCCCTCAGGAAGGCTCACCGAAACCATGTCCATATAGCTGCAATCCTGCCTGATAATTGCATCTCCATGGTGTTTTATATCGTCGATGGGGTGGAGAAGGAGATCAGCCTCCTTGGTTATGAAATCCGCAAGGTTGAGAGGATTGTGAACATAGAGGAAGCGGGAGAGGGCGTGAGCGATCTCTCACCCTATTCGAGCCTATTCGATTCAAATATATCGGAACACGCGTCGTCCGGCTCGCGAGGGAACTGGTCGATGATGAATGAGGCGGCCCGGCTTGACGCTGTCTCCGAGATCGCCGAGGAGCTGGGGAGCCGTGAGGACCTTATGAGATTGATGGATGCCCTGGCTCAGGCCCGATACGGCCTCCCGTCCGAGCTCGGAATGGAATTTGGGGAATCCGAGGAGCTCATCGAGCGGCTTGAGAAGCTCGATATTATAAAACGCGAGCGAGGGAGGTTCCAGTTTACCGAAAAAGGAAGGGATATTCAGTCCCTCCTCAAGACCCACCAGGCTGAGATCGATGCTGGCATACGGAGGCTCTTGAGGCAGGTGCCCATCGGCCCTGCCTTCCATGGGGAGAAGCTGGGGAATGGGATCGTAAAGGCCCGGTCTGGTGGCGGCAGGCTGGGCAAGGAGACAAGGCGACCGGCGGTTGGCGAGTGGTACGATGGCATTGCCGTCCCGGAGACGGCAATAGCTTTTCTGAAGCGAGCTGGCTTCCCCAGGGGGGAGGCGGGGGCGACCGGTGGCGCCAGGCTCTCGCATGATGATATAAGGGTGTACAAGACAAAGCCGCTGAAGCCCCCGGAGATTTGCTTGCTCCTCGATGCGAGCGCGAGCATGGTGGGGAGGCGGATAAGGGCGGCGAAACACCTGATACGCCACCTCTCCCTCGCCTCGCGTGCGAGGATCACTGCGTTGACCTTCCAGGAGCGGGATGTCAAGATGCAGATCTCATCTACCCGCAGCAGGAGGGTGGTGGAAGAGGGCCTTGCCGTCATCAGGCCGGCGGGATTAACCCCGCTTGCATCGGGGATAGTCGAGACCATGAGCTTCCTCAGGGCCAGGATGAAGCGGACGCGGGATGTCTTGCTGGTCTTGATCACGGATGGGATTCCAACCATGAGCAAGTGGAGCGCCGATCCCGCCAAGGACGCGCTTGCTGCCGGGAGGGAGATAGCGAAGGCGAAGGTCCCGTTCATATGTATCGGACTCCAGCCGAACAAGGATTATTTGAGGCGTCTCATACAGGTTACGGGCGGGCGGCTGTATATCGTGGATGAGTTTGATAAGGATATCCTGGTGCAACTGATCCGGCATGAAAGGCCGCTTGGAGGGCTGTGAGGTTATAGTCAATTATGGGGGCTACAAAGAGCTATAGAAGAGCTATAAAAGGGCTATAAAAAGTAGGCCTCATCCTTTCGCATCCTAACAGGAAAATGGTTCCCGCCAGAGAATATAGTGGATTATTCAGAACCGGGGGCCAGAACTGGAGGCGGGTTGATATGCAGGCCTATTTGATCGTTGCCCTCGTTTTTGCCATCGCTGTGGCCGTTTTCGCCGTGCAAAACTCGGGCATGGTAACCATAAGGTTTCTGAACTGGCAGTCTGATGCATCCCTCATCTTCATAATCCTTGGATCAGCAGTCGCCGGCGCGTTGGCTGTCGGGCTGGTCGGCCTCATGAAACAGTTGAGCCTCTCAATCAAGCTGCGCAACACCACTAACAGGTTACACAAACTTCAGGAGGAATATGATAGAATAGCCATAGAGAACGATGAACTGCATTACAAGCTTGGCGAGACTACGCTTAAAACGAGGCCTGCCATAGAGCAGCAGACCCGGGATAGCCGCGGCGACGAGGGTGACAGCTGCAGGAGAAGGGCCGAGAGGCTCGAGAGAGACTGAGGTATAAACCGGAGGGGGAAACTGGAGATTGACCCGGAAGAACTGGCGCATAAGGGCTGACAACCAGCTCGCAGGCGAGCTTGCGCGAAGCGTCGGGGTTTCGAGAATAGTGGCTCAGGTCCTCATCAACAGGGGGATAGCCACGCCTCGCGATGCCGAGGCCTTTCTGCGCGCTGATTCTGCTGACCTTTACAACCCATTCCTGATGAAGGACATGGAGGCCGCGGCCCTGAGGATATCGGCGGCCATCAAACGGGGGGAGAAGATTCGCGTCTACGGTGATTACGATGTTGACGGCATAACCTCCACCGCGCTTCTCGTCATGGCCCTCCGGCAGCTTGGCGCGAGGGTGGATTGGCATCTCCCCCACCGGCTTGACGAGGGCTACGGCTTGAATCTTGAGTCCGTGAAGAAGGCGGTTGCAGATGGAGTCTCCCTCCTTGTTACAGTCGACTGTGGCATAAGCGCCCTAGAGGAGGTCAGTGCGGCATCTGAGCTTGGGCTCGATGTCATAGTCACCGACCATCATGAGCCGCAGTCTCAGATACCGTGTGCCCTGGCCGTTGTCGACCCGAAGCGCCCCGACTGCAATTACCCCTTTAGGGCGCTAGCCGGGGTTGGGGTGGCTTTCAAGCTGGTCCAGGCCGTGGCAACTACCCTGGGGGGGATGTTTGGTGGCCCTGAGCTTGCCAACGACTACCTTGATATTGTGGCCCTCGGGACCATCGCGGATGTGGCGCCCCTCGTTGAAGAGAACCGTATAATTGCGAAATACGGGCTTCAAAGGCTGCAGTCGACCCGGAATCAGGGCCTCAAGGCCCTCCTAGCCGTGTCCGGCATTAACTGCGGCACCGGCGGCCCCAACAACGACAGCATCGCCGGCAGCACCAGTGGCAATGGCGGCGTCAATAGCAATGGTGGCGGCAGCAATAGCAGTAGCGTCGGTGGACGCGGCCTCACCGCGTGGCACGTGAGCTTCGCCCTTGCGCCCCGGATCAACGCCGCGGGGCGCATGGGGAGCCCCGATTATGCCCTTGAATTGCTGCTTTCCGAGGACCCGGGGCGTGCCGAAGAGCTGGCACGCATGCTCAATGCCGAGAATCAGGCCAGGCAGGATGTGGAGATGTCCATCCTGGGTGAGGCGATCGCCCGGGTAGCAGAGGAAGGCCGCGCGGGCGACAAGGTGATCGTCCTGGCGCGCGAGGGATGGCACCCGGGCGTCATCGGGATTGTGGCCTCACGCGTTGTCGAGGAATATTCACGCCCTGCCATCCTGATTACGCTGGAAGGTGAGGAGGGCAAGGGGTCTGGGCGCAGCATATCCTGTTTCAATCTTCACCAGGCGCTCACAATGTGCGATGACCTGCTCGAGCGCTATGGGGGACATGCTCTCGCCGTCGGCCTCGGCATTCGCCGCGAGAACATCGATGCCTTCCGGAGGAAGATCAACGAAATCGCTGATGGCCTTATCAGTGAATCTGACCTGGTGCCCGAGATCGATGTCGATGCCAGGCTCGACCTCGCGGAGGTATCGCTGGACCTGGTCTCTCAGCTTGAAGCGCTTGCACCGTTTGGCGCCGGCAACCCATATCCCCTGTTTGTCTGCGATGATATGTCCGTCCTGGAGTACAGGACCGTGGGGAGCGAGGGCCGGCACCTCAAGCTCAAGCTCGGAGCCGGGAGCGCGGTACACGATGCCATAGCCTTCGGTATGGGCAGCATTGCGGCTAATCTTTTTGGATTCGGGGCCGACATTGGGGCGGGGTTCACCACCCGCAAGGTCGAGGCGGTGTTCGCCCTCGAGGAAAACGTCTGGAATGGCAGGCGATCCTGCCAGCTTAACATCAAGGACATCCGGCCCCTGCCCAGGTAGAGGGTGAACCAGGGCCAGCCGGCCGGTCAGTCGGCGAGTTGGCCAGTCGACCAGCCCGGCGGGCGAGCAGCGACCGGCGAAGGGATCGGCGAGACTGAGTAGACTCGGAAGGATTTTTACAGTATAATTGTAATAAAAGCCATTGTTGCAGGATATCGTCGTCGTTGCGGTATTATAACCGTTACGGCAGGCTAAGGCTATGAAGGCGAGGTGACAGCACCATGGGGCCCGATGTGGGCAGGGTGATCGAAAAGGTCAGGAGTTATAGCCCCAATGCCGATGTAGACCTCGTCCAGAGGGCCTATGAGTTCGCGGCTACCGCCCACGAGGGGCAGTACCGTAGCTCCGGGGATTCCTTCATCTTTCACCCTCTGGGCGTTGCCGAAATCCTGGCGGAGCTCGAGGTCGATGTGTCTACCATAGCCGCGGGCCTCCTTCACGATACCATAGAGGATACGGCTGTCACCTTCGATGATATCAAGGAGGGATTTGGGGAGGAGATCGCCCTCCTCGTGGACGGGGTTACGAAGCTCGCGAGGCTGCCCTTCATGTCAAAGGAGCAGCAGCAGGCCGAGAACCTGCGGAAGATGTTTCTTGCCATGGCCAAGGACATCAGGGTCGTGCTCATACGGCTGGCCGACCGCCTGAATAACATGCGGACACTGAAGCACCTCCCTGAGGAGAGGCAGAAGAAGATCGCCCGGGAAACCCTGGAGATATACGCCCCGCTCGCCCACAGGCTCGGCATGTGGCGCATAAAGTGGGAGCTCGAGGATCTTGCCTTCAGGTTCCTGCAGCCGGCCGAGTATTACAGCCTTGTCGAGAAGGTCGCCCAGAAGCGCAAGGAGCGGGAGAAGACTATAGAGGATGCCAGCGAGCTCCTGAGCGCCAGGCTCGCTTCCATGGGCATCCGGGGCGAGATACAAGGGAGGGCCAAGCACCTTTATAGCATCTATGAGAAGATGAAGGTCCGCGGTAAGGCATTCGATGAGATTTACGACTTGACCGCTCTGAGGGTCGTTGTCGACTCGATCAAGGAATGCTACGAGGTCCTCGGGGTGGTTCACAGCATATGGAAGCCAATCCCCGGCCGTTTCAAGGATTACATTGCCATGCCCAAGTCAAACATGTACCAGTCGCTGCACACCACGGTGATAGGGCCGCACGGCGAGCCGCTCGAGGTCCAGATACGCACGTGGGAGATGCACAGAACTGCCGAGTATGGTATCGCAGCGCACTGGAGGTACAAGGATGGCGGCCGTGCGGATGATGCCTTCGAGCAGAAGATATCCTGGCTCCGCCAGCTCCTCGAATGGCAGAAGGACATGAGGGATGTCCGGGAGTTTGTGGAGACCATAAAGATCGACCTGTTCGAAGATGAGGTTTTCGTCTTTACACCTAAAGGCGACGTCAAGAGCCTGCCGAGCGGGTCGACCCCGGTGGATTTCGCCTATGACGTCCACACGGACATAGGGAGCAGGTGTGTTGGCGCCAAGGTGAACGGCAAGATAGTGCCCCTCGACTACCAGCTCAAGAACGGCGACATCGTGGAGGTTTTGACCTCCAAGACCGCTAATGGCCCGAGCCAGGACTGGCTCGCCTTTGTCAAGACCTCAAAGGCCAAGAACAAAATCCGGCAATGGGCGAAACAGGAGCTGCGCGAGGAGATAATGCCGCGCGGCAAGGAACTCATCGAAAAGGAGCTTCGCAAGCTCGGCGTCGACGTGCACGAAAACATGAAGGAAGAGCGCCTGGGCGAGGTGGCGAAGCGCTTTGGCTTCCTCGCAGGCGAGGATCTCCTGGTGGCGGTTGGGTACGCCAAACTATCGCCGCAACAGGTGGTCGCAAAGCTCCTGGCAGCGCGGGAACCCGAGGTTACAAAGGACAAGGACACAAGGGACGCCGGTAAGGAGGCAAGAGATCAGCGGGAGCGGGACCAGCTGTCGAAGTCCTCCGTGACGCCCCTCAAACGCAGGGTTTCGGGGGGTCAGGGCGTCAGGGTGAGGGGAATTGATAATGTGCTTGTCCGTTTCTCCCGGTGTTGCAACCCTGTGCCGGGGGATGACATAGTAGGTTATATAACACGGGGGAGGGGGGTGTCGGTCCACCGGGCGGATTGCCCGAACGCGGCCTTTATAAACCGGAATGCCCCTGAGAGAAAGATAGACGTCGAGTGGGATTTTGGTGCGGGTTCATTCTACCCGGTCGAGATCGAGATCGAGGCGATTGACAGGGTCGCGCTCTTTGCAAATATAATGAATGCAGTGACCGAGGCCAGGACCAATATAAGCTCAGTGAATGCGAGGACGACCTCGGATAAGCTCGCGATAATAAACCTGGTAATCGATATCGATGATATCGATCATATGAATGAGGTCATAAGTCGCATACGGAGGGTGAGCGGGGTCCTGGATGTCCACAGGGCCCAGCCTGTCGCGAAGGGACAGGCGTAGAAACACGAAATGGATTGATCATAGAGGGCATCATGAGAAATCAATCATCAGAGTCAATTATAGAAATCAACATAGAAATCAACATGAAGAAAGTAGAGTAATAGAGCAGCAGAGGCAGTAAAGCGGGGAGCGAGATAGGGGAGGAGATCGGGTTGTTCACTGGCTTTAACAAGAGAGCCAAGTCTAGATTATTAAAGGGCATCATCATATTCGTTGCTGTTACCTTTGCCCTGGGCCTTGCCTACACGGGCACCAGGATTGGGAAGCCTGCGGCGACGGACCAGGGGAGGCCCATAGCGGTAGTCAACGGCGAGAAAATCACCTCTGGAGCCTTTGCCGAGGCGCACCAGCGGGTGCTCCTGAACCAGCACCAGCAGATGGGGAATATTCCCCCCGAGCTTTACGGCCCGCTCCGGGTTGCGGTGCTCGACCAGATGGTGCAGCAGGCGCTTCTCCTGCAGGAAGCCAAGAAGGAGCGGATAAAGGTCTCATCCAGGGAGCTCAATGAGAAGCTCAACCAGCAAAAGGCCGGTTTCTCCTCGGATAAGGAGTTCAAGCAGGCGCTGGAGTATTCAGGGTTGACCGTGGGGAAGCTGCGTGACCTGCTGAGGCAGCAGCTCCTGCTGGAAAACCTGATCAATAAGGTCAAAGCCGAGGCGAAGGTATCGCCGGAGGAGGTCAAGAAGGCCTACCAGGAGGAGAATAAGAAGGCGCCCCAGGGGCCCGATTTCGAGAAGGCCCGGCCCGAGCTCGAGAAGAGGCTGAAGTCGGAGGCCGAGGCCAAGGTTGTGGACAAGTGGTTCAAGGGCGTGATGGATTCCGCGAAGATAGACATCTTTGACGATGAGATAAATGGCATAAAGAGCGCGCAAAAGGGCGAATTGGACAAGGCCATAACCTATTATGAAAGCGCCCTGAAACATGATCCGGGGAACCAGTATGTTTACGTGGATCTCGGCATAGCCTACCAGAGGAAGAAGGATCTCGACAAGGCCGTTGCCAATTTCAAGAAGGCGGTAGACCTCTCGCCCAACGACCCTTACATGAGGCTTCTTCTCGGCAACGCCTACAAGGAAAAGGGCATGGTGGAGGAGGCAGCAGGCGAATTCAGGCAGGCGTCCGACCTCGGGTATGCCGACATACTGCTGCATCTCAGGCTCAACAGCCTCTTCAAGGCGATGAGCAAGGATGCCGATGCGAAGAATGAGGAGAAGAGGATACAGGAGCTCCAGAAGCTGATAGAGGCCCAGCGGAAGGCCCAGGAGCGGCAGTTGCAGGAGCAGCAACAGAAGCAGGACCAGCAGAAGCAGCAGTCCCAGCCGTCGCCGGAGTCCCAGTCCCCTCAGTCCCCTGAGGCGCAGGGAGCGCAGAAGAACTAGCAGGCAGGCCAGGACAGGGGACAGCAAGGCAGCAAATAAAGGGACAGCAAACAGGAAGGGGATCATGGAGAATCATGGAGCACAAGGCGCCGAGAGGGACAAGGGACATCATGCCCGAGGAGATGTCCCTCTGGCACAGGATAGAGGATACTGTAAGGCGCGTATGCGAACGGGCCGGGTACGGCGAGATACGCACTCCCATATTCGAGCATACAGAGCTCTTCGAGCGTGGCATCGGCCAGGTTACGGACATTGTGGAAAAGGAGATGTATACGTTCCTTGATAAGGCTGGGCGGAGCATCACCCTCCGGCCCGAGGGCACGGCCTCGGTGGCTCGTGCCTTTCTCGAGCACAAGCTGTATTCCAGGCCCCAGCCCACGAAGTTCTATTACATCGGCCCGATGTTTAGGTACGAGCGGCCGCAGTCCGGCCGGTACCGCCAGTTCTGGCAGTTCGGCGTGGAGGCCCTGGGCTCTCGGGATCCGGCAATAGACGTCGAGGTGATTGGCATACTCATCGAAATCTACAGGCAGCTTGGCCTGGGCGGGTTTGAGGTCCAGCTCAACACGATCGGCTGCCCCAGGTGCCGGCCCAGGTACAGGGATGAGTTGCGTTCATACCTCGAAGGCCGGGCCGGCGACCTGTGCGGGGATTGCAGGAGGAGGCTGGCCCGCAATCCGCTCAGGCTCCTGGATTGCAAGGAGCCTGGCTGCCAGAAGGCAATAAGCGAGGTGCCCCCGATCTTTGAATTCCTCTGCGATGAGTGCCGGGAGCATTTCGAGGGCGTCAAGGCCTTCCTTACTGTCCTCGGAATCGCCTTTGTCATAAACCCCAGGATCGTGAGGGGCCTGGACTACTATACCAAAACCGTGTTTGAGGTCGTCCACAGTGAGCTGGGCGCTCAGGACGTGCTCGGTGCGGGGGGGAGGTATGATGGCCTGGTCGAGGAGTGCGGTGGGCCCTCGACGCCGGGAGTGGGATTTGCCGCAGGAATCGACAGGGCCATCCAGGTCCTGAGCTCCAGGGTGAGCTCCAGGGTGGGCACTGAGGAGAAACACGATGCGGGTGCAGGCGAGGGCAGTTCTACCGGTGCGACCGGGCTCGATGCCTATATAGCCCCTGTGGGGCCCGAGGCGAAGAGCAAGGCCCTCGAGCTTGCCTTCGCACTGCGCCGGGGGACCGGCGAAGCAGGGGCATGCGGCGAGGGCGGCGAGGGCGAGGGTTGCCTCAGGGTTGAGACGGACTTCATGGGCCGGAGCCTCAAAGCCCAAATGAAGTTCGCGGACAAGCTCGGTGCCAGGTGGGTTGTGATCATAGGTGAGGATGAGGTCCGCCGCGGCGTGGTCCTTCTCAGGGATATGTCCACCGGGGACCAAGAGGAGGTCCCCGTCGCCGATATCGCAAAGAGGCTTTCTATGGCCGGCGGGCAGGTTGGGCCAGCGGCCAGCAGGCTGATTGAACCAGCGGGTGCGGAACCGGGATGCTCGGCTTCGAGCTCAGGTTGCGGGAGCCGGGGCCAGGAGCAGCAGTGCAATGCCGTGACCCATTACCGCACGCGCATGTGCGGGGAGCTCGGGAAGGCGGATGTGGGCTCCCGCGTCACCTTGTCGGGGTGGGTCCAGAAGCGCCGGGACCTTGGTGGCCTGATCTTCGTAGATTTGAGGGACAGGTCCGGGGTTGTCCAGGTGGTATTCAATCCGGATGTGGACAGGGGCGCCTACGACCTGGCCCAGGAGATAAGGAGCGAGTATGTCATAAGAGTGGAGGGTGAGGTGGCGGCCCGGCCTGAAGGCACCATTAATCCTGGCATCCCCACAGGGGAGATCGAGGTCAGGGTGCGCACGCTTCAGGTCCTCAACTCCGCCAAGACTCCCCCCTTTTACATTGTCGAGGATGTCGATGCCGATGAGACCTTGCGCCTAAAGTACCGGTATCTCGACCTTCGCAGGCCCGATATGCAGCGTAACCTCATCTTGAGGCACAGGGTTACGATGGCTATCCGGAGGCATCTCGATGCCGGGGGCTTCGTTGAGATCGAGACTCCCATGCTCACGCGGAGCACGCCTGAGGGCGCACGGGACTATGTGGTCCCCAGCAGGGTGAACCCGGGGTGTTTCTATGCCCTGCCCCAATCCCCCCAGCTTTTCAAGCAGCTCTTGATGGTGGCAGGCATGGACAAGTATTTCCAGATAGTCCGCTGCTTCAGGGATGAGGACCTGAGGGCCGACAGGCAGCCCGAATTCACTCAGATCGACATGGAGATGTCCTTTGTAGAGCCGGAGGATGTCATGGCATGCGCCGAAGGGATGGTTGCGGAGGTCGTCCGCGAGGCGACGGGCCGGAGCGTGAAAAGGCCATTCCCGCGGCTCACCTACCGGGAGGCCATGGAGCGTTATGGCTCGGACAAGCCCGACATCCGCTTCGGTATGGAGCTCAAAGATATATCGGACGTGGTGGCGGGCTCGGACTTCAGGGTGTTCAGCGAGTGTATAGCGGGCGGGGGCAAGGTGAAGGCCATCGCGGTTCCAGGGGGCGCGGGGTTCTCGAGGAAAGAGATAGATGGCCTCGCGGATTTCGTGAAGAATTGTGGGGCCAGGGGCCTGGCCTGGATCGCGGTGGAAGGGGATGCAGGAGGGAAAGCCGGCTTCCGCTCGCCGATAGTCAAGTTCCTTGATGCTGGTACGCTCACGGGGATCGCGAATGTGACAGGGGCCTCTGTGGGGGACCTGATCCTGATCGTGGCCGACTCGCCCGCGGTTGTATCGGAGGCCCTGGGGCGCCTGAGGGTCCACCTCGCAAGGAGTCTCGGGCTTATCGGAGGCGAGAGCGGCTTCGTCTGGGTCACGCAATTCCCGCTGCTCGAGCGTGACGAGGAAGAGGGGCGCAATGTCGCGGTGCACCACCCTTTCACGGCGCCCATGGACGAGGACATCGACCTGCTCGAGACGGACCCCCTTGCAGTACGGGCCAAGTCGTATGACCTGGTCTTGAACGGGGTCGAGCTTGGGGGCGGCAGCATCAGGATTCACCGCCGTGATATACAGGAGAGGATGTTCAGAGCCCTTGGCATGCGGCCCGAGGAGGCGCGGGACAAGTTCGGGTTCCTGCTCGAGGCCTTTGAGTATGGGACTCCGCCCCATGGGGGGATAGCCTTCGGCCTCGATCGCTTTGTTATGCTCCTTGCGGGGCGTGATTCTATACGCGATGTCATAGCCTTCCCCAAGACCCAGAGGGCGGTTTGCCTGATGACCGGCGCCCCGGCGCCCATATCGGATAGACAGCGCGAGGAGCTACACCTGTGATTACGCCTATGATTTGGAAGTCACGGCGGGTTGAAATCGCGATGGTTTTGTGGTATTATTAACTCGAAAATCGAAAAAGATATGGTTGACTCCGGACCCTGCTGTGTGCGAGTCGGAGCTGACTGTTTTGTTCCAACACCAACACATAGGGAGCCCGGACTCTGGTTGTGGCATGTATGCCACCTTGGAGTGGACACATAAAGCTTCCAGGAGGGCACCCACCTGCAGGGCGCAGGGGATTTAAATGGTCAGCACAAACGGCACGGCGGGGTCCTCTGTGTTTTGCAAATAGATATGGCCGATGTCTTCACTAGAACAAGACGCCTGATAGGGGATGAAGGCCTGGCTCTGCTGGGGCGGAGCAGGGTCGTTGTAATTGGCCTCGGGGGTGTGGGTTCGTTTGCAACCGAGGCTCTTGCTCGTGCGGGCATTGGCCATTTCGTGCTCATCGATTTCGATGACGTGGACATCACCAATGTAAACCGGCAGCTTCACGCCTTCCCGGATACCGTGGGACTTTCAAAGGTTGAACTGATGAGGGAGAGGGTCCTTCGCATCAACCCGCAGGCTGATGTGATCGCGTTGAAGAGATTTGTCTCGGGGGATGATGCCGGTGAGATCCTGGCGGAGCCCTGCGACTACGTGGTCGATGCGTGCGATACCGTGTCCGTGAAGGTCGCGTTTGCGGTGTGCTGTGCCAGGCTCGGGGTGCCGATCATCTCCTCGATGGGGGCGGGCAACAGGCTCGACCCCACCAGATTTCGCGTCGCCGATATATCCAGGACTCATACGTGCCCGCTGGCAAGGGCCGTGCGACAGGGGCTGAGGCGGGCCGGTGTCGCCTCCGGTCTCACGGTGGTTTTCTCGGATGAGAAGCCACGCAGGGGCGAGGACGGCGCAGGGGGCGGCGGAGGCGAGGGCCCGGGCGGCCCGGGCAGCATTTCATTTGTCCCCCCGGTCGCCGGGTTGATCCTCGCCGGGGTTGTCGTGAACGACCTCCTGCGATTTCACGGCCTCGAAGGAGCTGATCTCAGGGATGGCCGAGGCTAAGATGTCCGATAAGATGTCCGAGATCAACCTTTTTACGCCGCGGCGAGGATCCTGCGTTGCGCCAGGTTCCGGCTCTGGTGACGGTTTCGGCGTAGATCCAGGTACAGGTGCAGATCCGGGCGCAGGCGCAGGTCCAGGCTCCGGCTCCGGGGCTATCGGGGGCGGGGCGATCGGTGACGAGAGAGCCCCGCTCGCCCATCGTATGAGGCCGAGGACCCTCGAGGAATTCGTCGGCCAGGAGCATATCATCGGTCCTGGTCGCCTGCTCAGACGGGCCATTGAGGCGGACAGGCTCTCGTCCCTGATATTCTATGGACCGCCCGGCACCGGCAAGACAACACTTGCCTACGTAATTGCCGGCAAGACCAGGTCCCACTTCGAACGTCTAAACGCTGTGACCTCGGGGGTTGCCGATATACGGAGGGTCGTCGAGGCCGCGGCCGGGCGCCTGGCTGCAGGCCGGCAGAGGACCATCCTGTTTATAGACGAGATCCACAGGTTCAACCGCTCCCAGCAGGACGCCCTCCTGCCCGCTGTCGAGGACGGGACGGTAATTCTAATAGGGGCGACGACTGAGAACCCGTTCTTTGAGGTGAATAGCCCCCTGGTATCGCGTTCCCGCATATTTAGACTCGAGCCATTGACCGGTGAGCACATCGCCACGATCTTGAAGAGGGCCCTCGAGGACAGGGAGAGGGGACTCGGGGACTACAATGTCGAGGTCGATGAGGATGCCTTTCGCCACATCGTCGACGTGGCTAATGGCGATGCCAGGGCGGCCCTCAATGCAATCGAGCTGGCGGTTCTCACGACCCCGCCTGGCGAGAATGGTATAAGGCACATAACCCTCGAGGTGGCCGAGGAATCCATCCAGAGGCGCGCTCTCCGCTATGATAAGCAGGGTGATAATCACTACGACACAATTTCGGCTTTCATAAAGAGCATGAGGGGTTCGGATCCCGATGCGGCCGTATACTGGCTAGCCAGGATGGTCGAGGCGGGCGAGGACCCTGGATTCATAGCAAGGAGGGTTGTCATCTGCGCGTCCGAGGATGTCGGAAACGCCGACCCGCATGCCCTCCTGGTGGCGACCGCGGCCGCTCAGGCCGTGGATTTCGTAGGCTGGCCCGAGGCGTCCATCATCCTGGCGCAGGCGGTCATCTACGTGGCCGCCGCTCCGAAGAGCAACGCCTCCTACCTGGCGATCAATGCGGCGAAGAAGGATGTCGAGGGCATGCGATCGGGGGACGTTCCTATCCACCTGAGGGATGCATCCTATCGCGGTGCCGCAAGGCTCGGCCACGGGAAGGGCTACAAGTATCCCCATGACTATCCGGGTCACTATATCCCGCAGGATTACCTCCCCGATAATGTCAGGGGCAGGGTCTATTACAAGCCCACGGAGAACGGCTACGAGCTCAAGATAAAGGAGCGCCTGGAGAGGCTGCGCCGCTCATAGACGGTCATAAACGTTTCATAAACGTTTCTTGTTGACAGGCGGTGGAACGTATGCTATTATGTTCTAAGAATACCGACTAAATTACTCGGGATTTGCGGCGGGCAGGGCATGTTGATGCGCCACATAAGGCACGTTCACATGGGTAAGCGGGCATAGTAGCACGGGTATAATAGCATAGTGGACCGGCAATGATCCAACCTGATGATTGTTTGACGACTGCCCCTTGAGTTCTAAGTTATCTTCTTAGCTTGGGTCTCAAGTCCATAGACTAGGAAGTCTCAAGTTCCTAGATTATCCTAGATTTAGATGGGAGATGAAACGCTCATGGAAAAGATATATCTGGATCACGCCGCTACAACGCCGATGCGGCCCGAGGTTCTCGAAGCGATGATGCCCTATTTGAAGGATAGCTTTGGAAACCCTTCGAGCATCCATTCCTTTGGCCGCGAGGCCCGGAAGGCGCTGGATGATTCACGCGACAAGATCGCCGCCATCATAGGCGCGAAGCCGGACGAGATCATCTTTACAAGCGGGGGCACTGAGGCGGACAATACAGCCATAAAGGGGGTCGCGTTCGCGAAGCGGGATAAGGGGAACCACATAATAACATCATCCATCGAACATCACGCAGTCCTGGATAGTTGCAAGGCATTGGAGAGACAGGGCTTCGAGGTCACCTACCTCCCTGTGGACCAGTACGGGCTCGTCAGCCCGGAGGATGTGAGGGCGGCCATAACTGATAGGACGATTCTGATTTCAATCATGCATGCCAATAACGAGGTCGGCACGATCGAGCCCATAGCCGAGATCGGCCGGATCGCCAGGGAAAAAGGCATCTACTTTCATACCGATGCGGTTCAGACCGTTGGACATATCCTGGTGAATGTCGAGGATCTCGGCGTGGACATGTTATCCTTATCTGCCCATAAATTCTACGGCCCCAAGGGGGTTGGGGTGCTTTACGTGAGGAAGGGTGTGCGGGTATTGCCCTTCATGCATGGCGGCGGCCAGGAACGGGGGCGCCGGGCCGGCACGGAGAATGCGCCAGGGATAGTTGGAATGGCCTGTGCTCTGGAATTGGCCGTCAAGGAGATGGAGGAGAATGCGAGAAGGGTCACTGCGCTCAGGGATGCGCTCATCCGGGGGGTCCGGGAGCGGATTGATCATGTGAGAGTGAATGGTCACCCGACGGAGAGGCTTCCCGGCAACGCGAGCTTCTGCTTTGAGTTTGTGGAAGGGGAGTCCATACTCCTCAATCTGGATATGAAGGGCATTGCAGGATCGAGCGGTTCCGCCTGCACGTCGGGATCGCTCGAGCCTTCACACGTGCTCCTCGCCATGGGGCTCCCTCATGAGGTCGCCCACGGGTCGCTCAGGCTGACGCTCGGTCGGGATAACACGATGGAGGAGGTCCAGTATGTGCTCGACGTCCTGCCGGAGATAATATCGAGATTGCGGTCTATGTCACCGTTCGCTGCGACGGCGGAGACCGCCGGGGCCGGGGCGAAAAAATAACATCTGGATCTGGATGAAAGGTGATAAGATGAAAGATGATAAGATGATTGAGGTATTGAAAGTGGGGAGGAGGGCTGAACCATGTATTCGGAGAAGGTTATGGACCATTTTACGAACCCGCGCAACGTGGGGGAGATATCCGATGCCGACGGCGTCGGGATGGTTGGCAACCCGGTGTGCGGGGACGTCATGAAGCTGTTCATAAAGGTTGATGATAACAGGATCACCGATATCAAGTTCAAGACATTCGGGTGCGGGGCCGCCATAGCAACGAGCAGCATGGTGACGGAGCTCGTCAAAGGCAAGACCCTCGATGAAGCGATGAGGATATCAAACAAGGCCGTTGCGGAGGCCCTTGACGGCCTACCGGCGAATAAGATGCACTGCTCCAACCTTGCTGCCGATGCCCTTCACGAGGCCATAAAGGATTACCTCGGGAGGCGTAAGGAAGCGTAAAGTAAGAAAGAAGCGTGAAAGGAAGCGAGGGTTTGTGTGATGGGCGCAAACCTGGTTGATGGGGGTAGAGGCGATAATAGCAAGGACAACAGGGAGAGCGAGGAGGGCAATAAGAGGGTAGTGGTCGCCATGAGCGGCGGCGTTGATAGCTCTATCGCCGCCGCCCTCCTCAAGGAGAGGGGATACGATGTCATCGGCGTGACCATGCAGATATGGCCCCGGTTCTCCCCCGACGGTGGGGCGCAGCCGGAGCGCAGCTGCTGCTCCCTCGCTGCTGTGGAGGATGCAAGGAGGGTCGCAAACCGGCTCGGCATCCCCTACTACGTGTTTAACCTGCAGGAGGATTTTTCGCGCGAGGTCATCGATTATTTTTGCAGCGAATACATAGAAGGGCGGACGCCGAATCCGTGCGTCGTATGCAATACCAGGATCAAGTTTGGCCTGCTTCTCCACAAGGCCCGCGCCCTCGGCGCAAGCCATATTGCCACAGGTCACTACGCCAGGATATGTTATGATCCCTCCATGCATCGCTATATTCTCAAGAAGGCGCGAGACCGTCACAAGGATCAGACCTACGTGCTCTATAACCTCACCCAGGACCAGCTCGCATCAACTATAATGCCCCTGGGAGAATTTACAAAGGATGAAACGCGGGCCCTGGCCGCAAAGCTCGGCTTCAAGGTTGCGAATAAGCCTGACAGCCAGGAGATATGTTTCATACCGGATAATGATTACAGGCGGTTCCTTGCCGAGCGCGTGCCGGAGAGCGTAAACCCGGGCCCGATCCTGGATGTCCATGGAAATGTGTTGGGTGAGCACCGGGGCATTGCGTTCTACACGATCGGCCAGCGTAAAGGGCTTGGGATCTCAGCGCGTGAGCCGCTCTATGTTATCGCCCTTGACCGGGAGCGGAATGCCGTCATCGTGGGTGCCGAGAGCGAGATATATTCGCGGTCGCTTATAGCCGGATCCCTCAACTGGATAGCCTTTGAGGACCTATCTGAAGCGCGAGAGGCATGGGCCAAGATACGTTATTATACCGAGCCTGCACATGCTGTAGTCACCCCGCTGGCGGCCGGTGATGTTGAGGTGAGATTTGCCAAGCCCCAGCGTGCAGTCACGCCCGGCCAGTCATGTGTCTTTTATGATGGGGACGTCGTGCTCGGCGGCGGCATCATCGAGGCAGGCCAGAGGTGGGCCTGAGCGAAGTGGGCCGGAGGCAGGTTTATAAGGTCGATTTATATGAGTTTATACGGGGAACGCAAGGGGAATACTATTTACCGACCGCTGGCAGGCTGTAATCGGGGCCGGAAAGGGGTGATATGATGCACAGGTTCTGGAGATCATTGCTTACCGGAGGCGTTATCGGCGCCACCCTGGGCACGTACTTCTACCTGCGTTCAAACAGGCGAACGAAAAGGAACCTTGCATCAAGAGCAAGGGTGCTTGGATACACCGCCAGGAGGGCAGCACGGCTCATGTCGAAATCCGCCGGCATGGGCGTCAATATGTTGAGCCGTCGCCTCAGCAGGATGGGTAACAGGTAATGAGCATACCTGGGAAGGATGGAGGTAGGAACGTAGACCTCCATCCTTTGTCGAATATAGCCATGAGCCCTCGCCTCCGCCTTATCCTCTCCCTCCTGTTATTAACCGGCCTTATAATTTTCTTTTATCGCATCCGGGGGGTCCTCGTCCCTTTCATCCTGGCGGTGGTGCTCGCCTACATCATAAATCCGCTTGTGTGCTACCTTGAACGCAAGGGGGCCCCCCGCACTATAGGCACCCTCATCGTCTATCTGGCGTTCACCCTGCTGAGCGCCCTGGTGATCGCCTATCTTTTCCCGCTGCTCCTTTACCAGCTCGAGAAGCTCCTGGAGGCCCTCCCGCAGCAAGCCTCCAATATCAACACCAGATTGGAGGCGATATTTGAGCGAGTTGACAGGTTCCGGGTGCCCCAAGTTATCAGGGGCGTAATGGATGAGGCGATCCTGCGCGGTGAGGCCTACCTGCGGGAGGCGGTGCGCACGGTGGTTGATGCTATGCTGGGGCTGTTTTCAGCCCTCCCCGGCCTGCTTATAACCCCGATCCTGGCATTCTATTTTACCCGAGACATCGAGGCGATCAAAGACCGCATCTTGGTGCTGATCCCTGGGCGCTACAACCAGGCTGCGCTGAGCCTCCTGAGGGAGGTGGATGCTGTGCTTGCGGGGTTTATCCGGGGGCAGCTTATTGTATGCATCTTCGTTGGAATTTTGACGACAATAGGGTTATCCCTCCTCAGGGTGGATTTTGCCCTCATAATCGGCATCGTTGCAGGCATCCTGGACGTTATACCGTATTTCGGGCCTGTGCTGGGCGCCGTGCCTGCCGTAGCTATAGCCTTCCTTAAGTCCCACCTGACGGCGCTTTACGTGATCATCCTGTTTGCCGTTATTCACCAGGTCGAGAGCGGGGTCATAGCCCCAAAGGTTTTTAGCGACCGGGTCGGGCTTCACCCTGTGGCCGTAATATTTGCGCTCCTCGCCGGGGGCGAGCTTGCGGGCATCACAGGCATGCTTCTTGCTGTCCCGGTGGCGGCCGTTATAAACGTCGTGCTGAGGTTTATCCTGGCGAGGACAAGGCAGAATTGAATTGACAAGATCATCTATAATTGAGTATGATTAACGTACACCGTTAAGGGACGTTGCAGCTTTGAGGGCGATTCTAGGGAGGGATGAAGTCCTTGACGGCTCAGGAGCTACGTGAGGAATTTCTTGGTTTTTTTCAGGAAAAGGGACACAAGGTGCTGCCAAGTGCCTCCCTCATCCCCAGGGACGATCCGACTCTGCTCTTGACGGGCGCGGGCATGGTGCCCTTCAAGCCATACTTCCTGGGCACGGCGAAGCCGCCGCGTAACCGGATAACCACGTGCCAGAGGTGCCTCAGGACGGCTGATATAGATAATGTAGGGAAGACGGCCAGGCATTGCACGTTTTTCGAGATGTTGGGGAACTTTTCCTTCGGCGATTATTTCAAAGAGGATGCCATAAGCTGGGCGTGGGAATTTGTAACGGAGCACCTGCGCCTTCCCGCCGAGAAGCTCTGGGTCAGCATTTACTTGGATGACGACGAAGCTTTCAGAATATGGAACGAGAAGATAGGCATCCCCGAGCAGAGGATCGTAAGGCTCGGCAAGGAGGACAATTTCTGGGAGATCGGCGTGGGGCCGTGCGGCCCGTGCTCCGAGATTTATGTGGACCGGTGGCCGGACTTCGGGTGCAGCAAGCCCGGGTGCGGGTTCGGCTGTGACTGCGACCGGTTTATGGAGATATGGAATCTCGTTTTTATCCAGTTCCACAAGGACGAGGCTGGCAACTATACCCCGCTGCCCAAGAAGAGCATCGACACCGGGATGGGGCTCGAGCGGGCATGCTCCATCCTGCAGGGCGTGGGGACGGTTTTCGAGACCGATGTCATGAGGTATGTGGTTTCGCGCGTTTCGGAGCTGTCGGGCAAGCCTTACGGCGGGGGTGAGCTCAGCGACAGGTCGATTCGCGTGATAACCGACCACATACGCGGGGTTACTTTTCTCTTGAGCGACGGGGTCATCCCCTCCAACGAGGGGCGCGGATATGTATTGCGAAGGCTCCTCAGGCGGGCGGCGCGTCACGGGAGGCTTCTCGGCATAGACAGGCCCTTCCTCCGGGATGTTGCCGATGCTGTGATTGCAAAGATGCGCGATGCATACCCCGAGCTGGAGAGCCGGCGCGAGCATATACTTAAGATGCTCGGCGCTGAGGAAGACCGGTTCAGGGCCACACTCGACCAGGGCATGGAGATCCTCTCCGACATGATGAAGAGAGCGAAGTTGGAGGGTTCCGGGGTCCTGCCCGGGGAGGATGTGTTCAGGCTGTATGATACTTACGGATTCCCCCTCGAATTGACATCCGAGATAGCGGGGGAATCCGGCCTGAAGCTGGACGAGGATGGCTTCCAGAGGGCCATGGAGGAACAGCGTGAGCGTGCCCGGCGGGCGCGACAGGAGACGGGGTATCTTGGGAGCGTCACCGCCGGCGTCGAAGCCCTCGCGGGCGTTGCAACCAGCTTCGTCGGCTACGACAGGGATGAGGTTGAGGCTGTTGTGTCCGGCATTTTCGTCAACGAAGGCCCCGCGGAGGAGATCTGCGAGGGCGAGCGGGGCGACATCATACTCACGCAGACGCCGTTCTACGCGGAGGGCGGCGGCCAGGTCGGTGATACCGGCATTCTCGAGGTCCGGGGGGGCGACGGCGCGGTGGCCGTGGGTGAAGAAGCCCGGGTGGAAGCCCGGGGCCAGGATGATGGAACCGGAGATGGAACCGGAGCCAGGACCGGACTTGCCAGGGTGCTCAACACCCGGAAGCTCGGGGGGGCCGTGATCTCCCATGAGGTTGAGGTGACCAGGGGCAGGATCAGAAAGGGAGCGCGTGTCCTGGCGAAGATTGACAGGGAGAGGCGCCTCGCGATCGCCCGCAATCACACAGCAACCCACCTCCTTCAGGCGGCCCTGCGACGGGTGCTGGGAGAGCACGTTCACCAGGCGGGTTCCCTCGTGGCCGACGGCAGGCTCCGTTTTGACTTCTCACACCCCGAGGCCCTCACGCCTGAAGAGCTCCGGAGGGTCGAGGACCTGGTAAACGAGGCCATCTTGCAGGACATGCCCGTGGAGGTTCTCGAGGTCGGTCAGGAGGAGGCCAGAGCTAAGGGGGCCCTTGCCTTATTTGGTGAGAAATACGGGGATGTCGTTAGGGTTATCAAGATAGGCGACTTCAGCATGGAGCTCTGCGGCGGGACCCATCTCAGGCGGACGGGAGAGGCTGGTCTTTTCCTCATAGCAGGGGAGGGCGCAGTGGCGGCCGGCACCAGGCGGATCGAGGCGACCACCGGCAGGGCCTCCATTGAGGCCGTGCGCGCCCAGGCAGGCGCCATGCGCGCCATTGCCGAGAGGCTCAAGGCCTCTCCTGAGGACGCAGTCGAAAAGCTTGATAGGTTCATGGCCGCTTCCAGGGAGACAGAGCGTGAGCTGTCGCAGTTGAGGATGGAGTCGCTCGCCTCCAAGGCTGCTGATATGGCCGGGCGGGCCGAGGAGATCAACGGGGCCAGGGTCCTTGTGGATTCGATCGACGGGCTGGATGCCGAGGGTTTGAGGAACCTGGGGGATATGCTGAGGGATAGGCTGGGGACCGCAGCTGTCATCGTGGGTTCGAGGGTCGACGGCAGGCTCAGCTTCATAGCCCTTGTTGCGCCCGAGCTGGTGGCCAGGGGGTTACACGCGGGCCAGCTCGTAAAGGAGGCCGCGAGGTTGACCGGCGGCGGTGGAGGCGGGAGACCCGAGATGGCTCAGGCCGGGGGGAAGGATGTCGAGAAGCTTGGCGAGGCCCTGGCCCAGGTCAGGGAGGCGATTCGCTCAAAGCTTGCTTCCCAGCTGCATTGACCTATTTTAGGATGGTGGTCGATTAATGAAGGATGTCCGCGAGGAAACGCAAACATTTAAGGTGGTGCCGGAGGACGCCGTTTCGATCTCTGCCGTGCTCCATGAGGTCTACGAGGCCCTCAAGGAGAAGGGTTACAACCCTGTTAACCAGCTTGTTGGCTACATTCTTTCCGGGGATCCTACTTACATAACGAACCATAAAAACGCCCGGAACCTCATCAGGAAGCTCGAACGCGACGAGATCCTCGAGGAGCTCGTCCGGAGCTACATTGAGAGACATTGAGAAGCGAGGCGCCTGGTTTGAGTCTGGAGGTCGAGGTCAGGGAACTTGGGCGGACGGGGCTTCGTGTATCGCGCCTCTGTTTCGGCACATTGACTGTGGGGCCGCTTCAGGCGGGGCTGGCTGTCGAGGATGGCGCGGCGCTCATGCGCAAGGCCTTCGACGCCAGGGTAAACTTCTTTGACACGGCGGAGCTCTACGGGACTTATCCATATCTATACTCGATGCTCAGGTGCGTCCCACGCGGCCAGGTCGTCATAGCGTCGAAATCTTACGCCTACGCGTATGAGGATATGCGAAAGAGCGTCGAGAGGGCGCTGTCGGAGCTGGATACCGATTATATAGATATCTTTCTCCTGCACGAGCAGGAGTCGAGGCTCACTCTCAGGGGGCACGCTGATGCGATAAGATATCTCCTGGATGCGAAGGATGAGGGCAAGGTCCGGGCCGTTGGCGTTTCCACGCACTATGTCGAGGTCGTCAGAGCGGCAGCGGAGATGGAGGAGTTTGACGTCATCCACCCCATTTTTAACAAGGCCGGCCTTGGGATCAGGGGTGGGACGCTCAGCGAGATGGAGGAGGCGATTCGCACGGCCTCGCTCAGGGGGAAGGGTATATACTCTATGAAGGCCCTGGGAGGTGGACACCTGATCTCGAATGCGCCCGGCGCGTTGCGCTATGTGCTGGAGAAACCATATATACATTCCGTGGCCGTCGGGATGAAAACACCCCTCGAACTCGAGATAAACCTCTCGATCTTCTCAGGGCGTGACGTCCCGGCGGGGATGCTGGAACGGGCGCGGCAGCATAAGGCCCTGCTTATCGAGTCGTGGTGTGCCGGTTGTGGTGAGTGCGTCAAGCGATGCGGGCAGGGGGCTCTCTCCATCAAGGATAACAGGGCGAGCGTGGATGAGACAAAGTGCATCCTGTGCGGGTATTGCAGTTCTGTCTGCCCGGAGTTCTGCATAAAGGTTATCTGAGGGTTAATGTCAGCTTTTGAAGGTGACGCGCGCAATATGCGGATGCTCGGACTCGATGTGGGCTCAAAAACCATTGGTGTTGCGCTCTCAGACCCCATGGGAATTACGGCGCAGGCTTTCACCGTGATCAGGCGGGCAACACCGGAGAAGGATTTTGATGCGATCCGGAACATTGTGCGCGCTTATGATGTGGGGCGAATCGTAGTCGGGCTGCCTTTGAATATGAATGGCAGCGTCGGGCCTGCGGCCCAGGCTGTGGAGGAGTTTTGCAGGGCGCTCAGGGGCAAGGTTGAA
The DNA here is from genome assembly GCA_013178125.1 of Bacillota bacterium. Classification (NCBI taxonomy): domain Bacteria; kingdom Bacillati; phylum Bacillota; species Bacillota bacterium. Next base: position 100,916 of record JABLXJ010000004.1, read on the forward strand.
ATCCCGGTTGTGACCTGGGATGAGCGGCTCTCCACGGTTATGGCGGAGCGTGCCATGCTGGAGGCGGATGTGAGCCGGAAAAAGCGCAGGCGCGTGATAGACAAGGCCGCGGCCGCCTTGATCTTGCAGGGTTATCTTGATCACCATCTGAATGATCACCACCCGGGTGAATGATGCGTTGGTGAATGGATGCATTAATAAACAGGCGCGTGGAGAAGATACCGGTGGAGAAGGCCCCGCGTGAGGGATTTTAAAGAAGAATGAGGTGAAAGAAATGCCGGTAGAGGATGATATCGTAACGCTGGTTTATGACGATGGAGAGGAAGAGGACTTTTCCGTAGTTGATGTCGTCGAGGTGAACGGGAACCGGTACGCCATTTTGATCCCTGAGAATGTCGATGCTGAGGCCGATACTGATGAGGAGGAGTATGAGGAGTATGTATTCAGGGTTGAGGAAGGCGAGGACGGGGAGGAGATCCTCGTCGACATCGATGATGACGAGTACGAGCAGGTGATGGAAGCCCTCGACGAGCTTTACGAGGATGAGGATGAGGATGAAGAGGGCGATGACGATTATGATGATGATGAAGATGAGGATGAAGACGACTACGAGGACGAAGACGAACGCTAGGACGCTTGTGTTCGACGAGCAAGTCCTCAGAATCGCTCTCAGGCAGGCCGGGATGCTGGCCTGCCTGGTGTTGCTTTTTACGGGGCTTTCGATCCTGGCAAAGCTGTCGCCAGTGACCCTTCCATCGAAGGCGTCCGAGGTTCTTGTGTGCGTGTCGCCTGGGATGACATCAGCAGACATAGCCGAATCCCTAGCTGACCGCGGACTCATCAAGAGCGAGTTTCTATTCACGGCTCTCAGCCGGATCGCCGGCCTCGACCAGAGACTGAAGGCCGGGTACTACAGGCTCACCTCCAGCATGAGCGCCTTGCATATCCTACGCGAGCTCAGGGACGGTCGCGTCGTTACCGTGACGTTCACCGTGCCCGAAGGGGCCAGCAACGCCGAGATCGCTAGGATATTGGAGTCGAAAGGCCTGGTGGCTGATGCGGCCCGGTTCGAGCAGGCAGCCCGTGATAAGCAGGGTTTCCTGTTCCCCGCCACCTACAGGGCGTTCTATGGGGCGCCGGAAGAAGACATAATAAAACTTATGTTAACTAAGTTCGAGAGCGTCGTGTTGCCCCGGTACGAGGAGGCGAGGAGGAAGGGGGAGACCCGCTCGATTAAAGACATCATCACGCTGGCCTCGCTCGTTGAGAAGGAAGCCAGGGTCGGCCGTGAACGTCCCTTGATCGCCGGGGTTTTGATGAACAGGTTGAGGACCGGCATGCCGCTTCAATCATGCGCTACTGTGGAATATGCCCTGAGCGAGGGGAAAGGCCAGTGGAAAAGCCGGTTGACCGTGGACGACTTGAGAATAGCATCTCCCTACAATACTTACCTGCACAGGGGATTGCCCCCCGGCCCCATAGCCAATCCCGGCCTGGATTCAATAGAGGCTGCGCTGAATCCCGCCCGCGTAGACTACTTCTTCTTTGTGGCGAACGGGGACGGCACTCACACCTTCTCGAGAACCTACCGTGAACACCTTCTTGCAGCCCGCAGGGCTAATTCTATTTCAGGCCACAGCCGGATACAACCGCCCGAATCAGGTAAAACTAAGCGTAACGTTCGCTAGCGATAGCGGCATATGGCGGTATATGCCATAATCCTTGATCCCATAATGCCTGAGAGGGACGTTTCGCGTGTTACCACAACCGGGAAGGCTTGCGGCTGTTATAGCGGTTCTTTTCCTTATTTTTCTCTGCCTATGTTTTCAACTTGTGAAGATTCAGATCATCGACAGCCTTAGATTCCTGCAGCTCGCCCTGAGCCAGCGCAGCGAGGCGCTGAGCATCGGCCCCCCGCGGGGGATGATCCTCGATAGAAACGGGCAGCCCCTCACCGAGGGCACGCGCGAGAGGACTATAGTCATATTCCCGCGTCTTGCCCGGCCATGGCTCGCCGGTCACGCCGGGCAAACCCCGGGGCAAACCCCAGGACAGGACCGCCTCCAGCATCTCACTAAACTCATCGAGGCCCGGCCGGCCTCCCTCACGCCCTTTGTCGCTGAAACCGGTGTATCCATGGAGACTCAACAGGAAGTCAACCAGCTCAACGAGCCCGGGGTAGTCTGCGTCGAGCTCCCGCTGAGATATGACCGCAATGGTCTCGCCTGTCATCTGCTGGGCTATACCAGCCTCCGGAATAATAGGGGCGTCTCTGGCGTTGAGAGGATGCTGGACAGATACCTCGTGGCCCGCCAGCCCAGCGCGAGTCTTGTTGCCCTTGTGGATGCAAACCGGCGGCTCATACCCGGCCTGGGGTACCGGATCGTGGGGAACAGGTCGAGGCCCTCTGTCGTCCTTACGATTGATAAGCGGATCCAGAGGATTGTGGACCAGGCGATGGACCGGATGGTCCCAAGGGGGGCGTGTGTCGTGATGCGAAGCGATACCGGTGAGGTGCTCGCGATGTCCAGCCGCCCCGGATTCGATCCGAATGATGTTGCATCCTATCTCGGGAGGCCGGGTTCGCCCCTCCTCAACAGGGCCATAGCCTCTTACCCGGTCGGGTCCGTGTTCAAGGTGGTGGTAGCAGCCGCGGCCCTGGAGGAGGGCGTCACAGCCGAGAAGGAAGTCTTCATGGATCCGGGCTACATCATGGTCGACTCCAATAAATTCCGGTGCTATAAATTTGATGAAGGCGGCCACGGCCAGCTGGATTTCGAGAAGGCATTCGCCGAATCATGCAACGTTGTGTTTATTGAGGTGGGAGAGAGGCTCGGCGGAGGGAAGCTGATAGATTACGCAGAGCGATTTGGCTTCGCCAGGCCGACAGGCATCGGGCTTGCCGAGGAAACCCCGGGGAGGCTTCCCAGCGGCTGGAACATGTCGGCCGGCGATATAGCAAATATGTCCATAGGCCAGGGGGAGATGCTGGCCAGCCCCCTCCAGGTGACCGCAATGGTTGCATCCATAGCAAATGGGGGAGTGATGGTGCGGCCGCGAGTCCTGCGGGAGATCCGCGACTCAGGGGGCAAGATCATCAGGCGCTTCGAGGCTGATCCAGCGAGCCCGGGGCGCCGGGTCATCTCGGCGGCTACCGCGGAGAGGGTGGCCAGGTTGATGCGGGAGACCGTTGCATCGGGCACGGGCCGGAATGCTCAGGTGGAAGGGTGGGAGGTCGCGGGCAAGACGGGCTCGCCTGAAACGGGCAGGCTGGGCGCCGATGGTGAGAGCATATCTCATGCCTGGTTTGCGGGCTACGCCAGGGGTCATGTTAGCGGGTATGGTGATGTCAGCCTCGCCTGCACAGTTTTCGTGGAGGAGGGCGGCTCCGGGGGGGATGTGGCGGCCCGGGTCTTCCACGACATAATGAAGGGCATCGGGGATGGCAATGAATAGGACATGCACAATTTCGCCGGATCCCCATATTAATGATAATGAGTCCGAAATTACGGGGGTGGGGCCTGCATGTTTCCGGTATTGCTCACCACCTTCATTTTCCCCCTGTTCCGCGGCATCAGCCTCCTGACTTCCTATATCACGAATAGCAACATCTTCCCGGAACCCCTCTCGGAAGAGGAGGAGGCCGAGCTTCTGGTGCGGAAAGATGCCGGGGATGAGGTGGCGAGAAATGTGCTTGTGGAGCGGAACCTGAGGCTTGTCGCTCATATCGTCAAGAAGTTCGACGGAACCGGTGAAGACACGGACGATTTGATCTCCATAGGAACCATCGGGCTCATAAAAGCGATCAACACTTTCAACAAGGGGAAGAAGACCCGCCTTGCAACATACGCGGCCCGGTGCATTGAAAACGAGATACTCATGCACCTGCGTGCAATGAAGAAGAGCAAGGGGGAGATGCTGCTTTATGATCCCATAGGTGCCGATAAGGAGGGGAATGAGATCACCCTCATCGATGTCCTGGGGACCGAGGCGGATGAGGTTGCAGCCATGGTTGAGGGCGTCATGGAGGAGATGAAGCTGCAGGAGAAGATCCAGAACCTCAGCCGGCGCGAGAAACGCGTGATAGAGCTCCGCTACGGTTTGACGGATGGCAATCGGCGGACTCAAAGGGAGATATCGAAGAAACTAGGGATCTCCCGTTCATATGTATCCAGGATAGAGAAGAGGGCTCTCAATAAGTTATACAGGGAGCTGGTTGCCGAAGGCTACCAGTGAATGTGGTAGCCTTCCAGGCTTCAATGTGAATTGGAAACGCTGGAGGGTTTTGTGCAGCGTAGCCATACTATGGTATAATACTATAATGCATTATATATAATGCATTGACCTGGCGGGCTCAGGCTACAGGGAGGGCGGCAGATGCTGGAGATCCTTTGCCCCGACCTCTATGTTGATTCGGTTCCTGATATCGACCTGGACAAGCTCAGGGAGCGAGGAATACGGGGGATAATATTCGACATCGATAATACCATTGCCGAGTGGGGGAGCAACTCCGTGGATCCCAGGACAGAGCAGTGGATAACAAGGGCAAAGGATGCAGGGTTCAAGATGTGCATTCTATCCAATAATCTTGTGAAGCGGATCAGGCTCATCTCAGAGGCCCTGGACATCCCCTACGCCCCTGCCGGGATCAAACCCAGAAAGGCTGCGTTTCTTCGCGCCATGAGGCTCCTCGGCACCCGGGGCGGGGAGACGGCGGTCATAGGCGATCAGCTCTTCACGGATATCCTGGGCGGGAATTTGAGCGGCCTTTTCACCATCCTGGTGAAACCCCTCTGCCGGAGGGAGTTTATAACCACGCGATTCATGAGGGTGCTGGAGCGCCTGGTGATGCGCCACCTCAAATGCGCGTTTTCTAGATGTTCTCTTAAACTTACGAGGAGGAATTCTGATGCGACTTTGTGAACTCGTTGCTTACCTGGACGATTACTTGAAGATACGCGAGATAAAGGACACTTGCGTTAATGGGCTCGAGGTGGATGGAGGTGGGGCGAGGGGCCCTCGACGCGCCGGCGGTGCCGGCGATGGGGATGCGGAGATCCGGAAGGTGGCGCTTGCAGTGGACTGCAACGTGGAAACCTTCGAGGGGGCCAGGAGGGAAGGTGCCCAGATGATCATAGTGCATCACGGCCTCTTCTGGGATAGACCCCCATCCATGCGTCTTGTTGGTCCCATGTATGAGCGGGTGAAGCTCCTCCTGGATAGCGGGCTCGCCCTGTACGCCGCTCACCTCCCTCTTGATATGCACCCTCATGTTGGCAACAACGCCGAGCTGGCAAGGCTCGTCGGGCTCACTGAGGAAGAGGCCTTTGGTGAACATCATGGGGTCCTGATCGGGGTGGCGGGCAAGGTAGCCCCGACGCCCCTCGAGGATGTCGCGGCGCGCCTCAATGAGAGGCTTGATACGGAGTGTCGCGTCCTGGGGTATGGCCCCTCAGTTGTCAGGACGGTGGCCATCTGCAGCGGGAGGGCCCCTGAGATGATGGTGGATGTCTATTCGAAGCATATCGACGTATATATAACCGGTGAAACGTCTCATGAATGGTCGGGCTACGCGGAGGATGCGGGGATGAATGTGATATTCGCCGGGCACTGGGCCACTGAGACGCTTGGGGTTAAGGCTCTCGGAAGGCATATCTCCCAGAAGCTCGGCCTCGAGACTGTCTTCATCCCTCACCCAACCGGCTTGTAAGCGACCGGTCTTTAGTAACTCACCCGGCCCCCTGCATGATGTGATGAGCAAGGAAGAAAGGCCACGGACAGCTGTAGGAGTGAGGCATTCAGAAATGGGTCAGGAGGGAATTTTCCGGGAGCCATGCCCATGCCCATGCCATGAGCGTGAGCCACGCCCAGAGCAGCCATGCCCAGGGCCGCGCTACGCCAGCATCATGGTGGATCTGGCCGTTGACAGGGTCAACAGGCCGTTTCATTACGCCATACCTCATAGGCTTGCCGGGAGGATAGATATCGGGACTCGCGTTGTCGTGCCCTTTGGGAACCGGGTGGTTGAAGGCTACGTTATAGATCTTGTGGAGCGGCCGTTCTCGGATGAGGTGAAGGAGATAGCCGATGTAGCGGATGATCTATGCTTCCTGGATAAGGGGATGCTCGACCTCGCCCGGTGGATGCAGGATTATTATCTCTGTCACGTCGTCGAGGCCCTCCGGTGCATGCTACCCGGCGGGGTCAGGACCCACCGGGTGCGGCCGAAGTTTCAGCAGGTTGTCGAGCTTGCCCCTGCGCTGGCCTCTGCATCCCATGCCGAGGTTGCGGCCTCGCTGGCGTCGCTTGAGAAAATAGCTCCGTCCCAGGCCCGCGCCCTGGAGCTCCTGGTGCCAGGGAATTGCGTGCCAAAAGCCGAGCTCCTGAGACGAGGAGTGAGCGCGGCCTCAATAAAGGCTCTCGAGCGAAAGGGCCTGGTCATCGTGGGGAGCCTCGAAATGCGGAGGGCCCCTGTCGACCGTGGGGCATACGGCGCTTCGAGGCCTCTTGAGGCGACGCCCGATCAGGAGGCCGCATTGAAGATCATACTCGCCCAGATTTCGGCACCATCGGCGCCGCGATCGCGCGAGGGCGAGCAGCATCATCGCGGCGATCATCGCTGCGGTGATCGCGAACCCAGGCCCGTGCTCCTGCATGGCGTCACGGGGAGCGGCAAGACCGAGGTATACCTCCAGGCTATAGCGCATGTGCGCGAGCTGGGGAGGTCTGCGATAGTCCTTGTCCCAGAGATATCCTTGACGCCCCAGATGGTCGAGAGGTTCTGCGGCAGGTTCGGAGATGAGGTCGCGGTTCTCCACAGCCGGCTATCCATGGGGGAGAGATTTGATGAATGGCGGAGGATACGGCGGGGCGAGGCGCGCATCGTTATAGGGGCTCGTTCGGCCATCTTCGCCCCGGCCCGGGAGCTGGGGTTGATCATCATAGACGAAGAGCACGAAGCCTCCTATAAACAAGAGGAGGCGCCGCGTTATGATGCACGCGAGGTGGCTCGTGTGCGCGCGAGGGCCGAATCCGCTGTGCTGGTCCTGGGCAGTGCTACTCCATCAGTGGAGGCGTACCATCGCGCCATGACGGGTGAATATGCCTACGCGCGGCTTGCAAGCAGGATCAGCGGGAGGCCCCTGCCGGCCGTGCATGTGGTTGATCTGCGCGAGGAGTTGAAGGCCGGAAACAGGACGATATTCAGCAGGAGGCTCCGGGAGGCTATCGCCAGCCGCCTCCTCCTGCGCGAGCAGGTGATCCTCTTCCTGAATAGAAGGGGTCACTCCACCTTTGTGCTCTGCAGGGAGTGCGGTCACGTCCTGAAGTGCCCTCACTGCGATGTATCGCTCACCTACCACGCTGAGGATGCGAAGATGCTGTGCCATTACTGCGACTGGGAGGAGAGGGTGCCCGATGTCTGTCCCAGGTGCGGCAGCATATATATTAAGTACTTCGGCATTGGCACGGAAAGGGTGGAGAGGGAGGTCAGGTCATCCTTTCCGGGGGCGAGGGTGTTGAGGATGGATGTGGATACAACAAGGCGCAAGGGGTCCCACCGGAGGATGCTGGACGCATTCAGGAAGGGAGACTACGATATCCTTGTGGGGACCCAGATGATCGCGAAGGGCCTGGATTTCCCCGGGGTCACGCTCGTGGGCGTTGTTACAGCGGATACATCCCTCAACTTACCCGATTTCAGGGCGGGCGAGCGAACCTTCCAGCTGATGGAGCAGGTGGCAGGGCGCGCAGGCCGGGGATCCGTGCCCGGCGAGGTCATCATACAAACGTATTCCCCTGATCACTATTCGATCCGGTTCGCCGCCTCCCACGATTATGAGGGGTTTTACCATGAAGAAATAAAGACCCGCGAGGAGCTGGCCTATCCACCCTTCGCGCACCTCATCGCCATCACGGTGAGCTCCCCCGCCGAACCTGTTGCCGCAGAGGTTGCGCAGAGGCTCGCGGACGCCCTGAGGGGGCGTTTGGAGGGCGAGGCGGCCCCGGCGGTCTCCGCAACACCGCCGCCCGGGGCTGGGGAGGAGGGCGTGCCCGGGATATTCGAGGTGCTCGGCCCGGCCCCGTGCCCCCTCGCCCGCATCGGGGGGAACTACAGGTGGCAAGTTGCCTTGAAGTGCTCGGAGATATCCGCGGCGAACCCCATTGTGAAGGGTGCCGTCGTCTCTGTGTTGAAGGGCAGGACGGCCGGCGGCGCAGGCGCCGCCGGTGGCGGCAGCGATAGCGGCCCGTTTGCGGTCAGCGTCAATGTTGATCCTTCGAGCATGCTTTAATGCGGGCGTTTCATGTGCGGCGGCTGCATGTGGCTGGCGGTTTGACGAATCCGATTTCTCGCAGGTGTTTCACGCGATCATTGGGCAATTATAATATTGGGGGAAGTATGCTATAATGTGGCTGTAATGTGGCCGTAGGCCATATATAGCTGCATATGCGGTGTATATGTCATATATAGCTGGAGGGGGCTTGCTGCTTTGGTGCTTCCAATACGAAAGAAGGGCGATCCAATTCTCAGGCGGGTCGCATTGCCAGTCGAGAAGATCACGCGCGAGATGAATGCCCTGATTGATAACATGCTCGAAACCATGTATGCCGCCGACGGAGTCGGGCTTGCCGCCCCTCAGGTTGGCGTCGGGTGCAGGGCCATCGTTGTGGACGTGGGCCAGGGGCCTGTGACGTTGTTTAATCCGCACATCGTAGAGGCAAGCGGGAGCGTGACTGAGCGTGAGGGGTGCCTGAGCATACCCGGGGTGTTTGGGATGGTGCCAAGAGCGGAAAAAGTAGTGGTAACAGGCCTGGACCGGCGCGGGGAGGAGAGAAGCATCGAGGCTTCGGGCCTATTTTCCAGGGCCTTGCAGCATGAGATAGATCACCTCGATGGCATTCTATTCATAGACAAGGCCCGTGAGATCGTGGAGGAGAAATAGCGATGCGGTTAGTATTCATGGGAACACCGGAATTTGCGGTCCCGTCTCTCAAGGCGATCCTCGCCAGCGGCCATGATGTCATCGGGGTCGTCACCCAGCCTGACAGGCCGCGTGGAAGGGGTCAAAAGGAGACGCCTTCGCCCGTCAAGGAGGTGGCTCTCGAAAATAGGTTGGAGATCTACCAGCCGGAGAAGGTGAGCGACCCTGAATTCATCGCAATGCTCCGCAGACTCAGGCCTGATTGTATAGTGGTTGTCGCTTTCGGCCAGAAGATCCCGGCTGAGATACTCAACCTGCCTCCTTACGGGTGTATAAATGTTCATGGCTCGCTCCTGCCCAGGTATCGCGGCGCGAGCCCGATGCACAGGGCGATAATGAGCGGGGAGAAGATCACGGGGGTAACAACGATGTACCTGGCGGAGCGCTGGGATGCGGGTGATATCATTCTCCAGGAGGCTATTGAAATCTCATATGATATGACCGTTGGTGAGCTTCATGATGAAATCGCCCGGCGCGGAGCGAACCTCCTGGTGGAGACGCTGAGGCGGATCGAGGCCGGGGACGCTCCGCGGATACCTCAAAACGAGGTCGAGGCCACATATGCGCCGAAGCTCAGGCCCGAGGAGGCCTGGATCGAGTGGTCGAGGCCGTCCGAGGATATCCGAAATCAGATTCGCGGCATGAATCCACGGCCGGGCGCCTGCACCCGGCACAGGGGCAGGATGCTGAAGATCCTTGCGGCTCAGGTTGTCCCGGCGACCTGGAGCGAGGTCGCTCGCGCGGGCGGGGATCAACCCGCCACCGTGACCGGCGTCGACAGGAAGTCCGGCTTCACCGTAAAAACGGGCGATGGAGCCCTGCTGGTGACCAGGGTCCAACCGGAGGGCGGGAGGGCGATGAGCGCACCCGAGTACATGCTGGGCCATGAGGTCGAGGTGGGGGACCTGCTCGGGGAATAAATAGCCGCGCCAGGTCGCGCTAACTCAGAAAAAGTCGGGAATAGGAGGGGTTAATGGTGTTCTTCTGGGATCCGACGTATATCTTGATCATTCCGGCTATGATATTTGCGCTCTATGCGCAGGCGAGGGTCCAGGGCGCGTTCGCAAAGTACTCCAGGGTGAGCTCCCGGCGGGGGATGCGGGGCTCGGAGGTCGCGCGCGAGATCCTGGACCAGAGCGGCCTCAGGGAAGTGAGAATCGAACAAATCGGTCAGGACCTCGGTGATCACTACGATCCCCGGGCAAAGGTCCTGCGCCTGTCACCCCAGGTCTACGGCGGCAGTTCCCTGGCCGCCCTCGGGGTAGCTGCACATGAGTCTGGGCACGCGATCCAGGATTCTATGAACTATCTGCCTCTCGCGATACGCCACAGCCTCGTGCCCGTGGCAAACTTCGGCTCGAACCTGGCGTTTCCCCTGTTCCTCATAGGTTTCATATTTGCCGGCTCGGGGCTTGCCTGGCTCATGACGCTCGGTATATGGGTTTTCATCGGGGTCGTGGCCTTCCAGGTCGTAACCCTACCCGTTGAGTACAACGCGAGCAGCAGGGCTCTCGCCCTCCTTGAAGGCGGGGGCTACCTTACGCGGGAGGAGATCGGTCATGCTCGCGAGGTCCTCAACGCCGCAGCCCTGACATACCTGGCGGCAACGGCTGTCGCCGTTACCCAGCTCTTGAGGCTTATCATCCTGCGCGGCAGCCGGAGGGATTGAGACAGGTGCGGGCGATGCGATTCCGAGCGATGCGATCGAGGGCGATACAGTCACGAGCGGCGCGGTCGAGGCGGATTGCCCTCGGGGTCCTCTATGAAATCGACGTAAATGGGGCATACGCGGGCATCGCCCTTGATCGCGCTCTTGAGAGATCGTCCTCGTCCCCCCGGGACAGGGCTCTTGCCACGGAGCTTGTCTACGGGGTGACCAGATGGTTTAAGACCCTTGATTGGGTCCTGGATAGATTCTCGACGCGGCCTGTCGCAAGCCTGTCCCCATGGGTCCGGAATATCCTGCGGATGGGCCTCTACCAGCTGATGTTTCTCAGGTCGATCCCGGGGCCGGTCGCTGTGAATGAAGCCTGTGAACTGGCGTGCGCTGTGGGCCACCCGGGGATTGTAGGTTTTGTAAATGGTATCCTGCGAAACATCCTCCGCAAGATGAGCGCCGGCGTCACCGCCAGAGGCGACGCCAGAGGCGAAGGCGGCGCTGGCGGTGCCCGGTTTCCGGCTGCCGCCATATTCCCGGGTTTGGAATTCCCGGATGTGGAAAGGAACCCTGTTGAGGCTATTTCGATTGGGTTCTCTCACCCGGAATGGCTTGTGGCGCGCTGGATCAAGCAACTCGGGGTCGAGCGGACCATGGAGATATGCAGGTTGAATAATGAGCCGCCACCTATGAGTCTGCGGGCGAACCTCCTTAAAATCACCCGGCGGGAGCTGGTCGAGCTGCTCTTGCAGGAGGGCGTCGAGGCTGGGCCAAGCCGGTTGGTTCCCGAGGGGGTGGTCCTTGGAGCAGGTGGAGGGCCGGGTCGCGCCTGTAAGGGAGAAGAGGGTGAAATGGCCTATCTCGAGGACGCGCCGGAAGATGCACCGGATGGTCCGCGGGTGGGCCTGGCAGCGTTGGGCGGGCTTACCAGCCTGAGGTCATACAGGGATGGCCTGTTTACTATCCAGGATGAGAGCTCTATGCTTGTGGGGCATGCCCTGGGCCCTGAGCCCGGCCAGGCGGTCATCGATGCGTGCAGCGCCCCCGGCGGCAAGACCACGCACATAGCTGAAATAATGGGGGATGCCGGCCAGATCCTGGCTTTCGACATTCACCCTCACCGTCTCGACCTGCTCAGGCAGAATCTCGAGCGGCTCGATATCAAGTCCGTCCGGCTCACTGAGCTCGACGCACGCAGGCTCGGCGAGCACTACCGGGGCGTGGCTGACCGCGTCCTTGTGGATGCACCATGTTCAGGCACCGGGGCGCTCCGGCGCAGGCCTGACGCGAGGTGGCGAAAGAAACCAGAGGACCTCCCGGGGTTTCATGCTTTGCAGGTGGAGATTCTGCGCTCGGCATCAAATTGTCTTAAACAGGAGGGGATCCTTGTCTATTCCACCTGCAGTATGGAACCTGAGGAGGGTGAGGATGTGGTCAGGGAGTTCCTGGATTCGATGGAGGAAGGGGGCAGATTCGCCCCTTTAAACGTCTATGACCGCCTTCCCGTGGCCTTTCGCCAGGCCTTCCCTGATGGAGGGTGTGACAGGCGCGGCTGGCTCAGGTTGTTTCCAGATATCCACCAGGTTGATGGATTTTTTATGGCAGCGTTGAAGCTTAAAGCTTGATGATTGGATCGAGAATATGATTGTTCGATAATGCCATCAATCCCCTTTCCCTCATGAATTGATCTTCTAATATTGATCTTCTAATACTGATTTTAAAATCAATAGATGAGGTCAGATGAAGTCCTCAGCACGAAGCCCTCAGCTCGATGGTTAGCAATTAAGGGCAAATGAGTTGACTTTGCCAAACATTAAGCAACATAAAATGGGCGTTCTTGCGGGCAAGTTATGTCTGCAAGGACGCTTTTTTCATGCTACTATATGTCTTCATGCTTTCCTAGCTATTGCCCTCCTGGTGCAACTTGGGACCTGGTATATCCCCTGATATGTTCATCCTGGGTTTGCGTCGGGGTGTATGGGGCGCATCTCCGGGGCCTTGGGGCGAAGGCCCTTGATTTTGCCCTGATGTTTACTCATGTGGGAGACGGTTGGATACCGGAACCGGAAGAGGAGCCAACATGTGGCTTCACCTGGTGGGGGAGTCGCAGGAGGTATCCTCAAAGTGAAAGCAGTACGCCGTCCCAGCCTTACAATAGCATTCCTGCTTATCTTGATTATATGTGCGATATCATCGCCTTACCTGAGGGCTTTCATTGGCCTGCCACGCCACATTCGAATGCTTGAGGGGCAGTCCAGGGAGTTCCCGGTGCGGTTGCCGCTGGGGTTGTATATAAGGTCCGACGAAGAGGGCGATATATTCATGGTAAACGATAGCAGGATAGAAAAGAGCGGCTTCAGCCTGAAAAGAGGGGCTGTAGCCAAATTCAGCCCCCTGAACCTCGGGACGGCTGATGTTCAGGTCAGGCTTCTCGGTGTGGTCCCGATCGGCAAGGTCAAGGTCGATGTCCTGCCCAGGGTGAGCGTCGTCCCGGGCGGGCAGGCCATAGGCGTCCTGCTCACAGCGCGGGGTGTGATAGTGGTCGGCCATTACCCGCTTGTGGGCATTGACGGCCGGCGATATTACCCCGCACAGGAGGCCGGGATCGAGGTGGGGGACGTCATAGTAAGCATCAACGGAGCGCCCGTTGAAGGCGCAACGCAGGTCGAGAGGCTCATCGATATAGCAGGCAGGGAACACAAGGAAATCGACCTGGGGCTGGAGAGAAATGGCCAGGATCTACATACGAAGATAAAGCCGGTGCCCACGGGTGTTGGTGCGGGCGATGTTCGTAGCGGGCTGCATGGCGGCGGGCCATATAACGATCTACATGGCGATCGGGATAACGGTCCGGGCGATTCCGGAGGCACTGGCACCATAGACCCTGTAAAATATCGTATCGGAGTATATATAAAAGATAATGCCGCAGGCGTTGGCACGCTCTCCTTTTTTGACCCGGAAAAGGGCGTCTACGGCGCGCTGGGCCACGTGATCACGGATGCCAATACAAATCAGGAGATCAACGTGAGGGATGGCAGGATAGTTGCTGCCCAGATCATAGGCATACAGCAGGGGCAACGGGGCCAACCTGGCGAGAAGATAGGGGTTTTCGGAGGGGGGGAGGACGTCCTGGGAACTATCGAGCGTAACACCAAATTCGGCATTTTTGGCAAGATGACCCTCCCACCCAGAGAGGGCCTCACTATGGAGCCGATCCCCATCGCCCTCGCGGAGGAGGTTACAGAAGGTGAGGCCGAGATGTTGACCGTCATTAAGGATGACAAGGTTGAGGGATTCAAGGTCGAGATCGAACGGGTGCTTCACCAGACCAATCCGGGCACTAAGGGGCTGATCATCAGGGTTACGGATCCCAGGCTGATCGCGATGACTGGTGGCATAGTCCAGGGGATGTCCGGGAGCCCGATAATAAAGGACGGGCGGCTCTGTGCGATTGTCACCCACGTCTTCCTGGCAGACCCGCGCCGCGGGTATGCCACCCTGGCCGAGTGGATGGCCCGTGAGGCCGGTCTGTATCCGGGCACCTCGTCTGAAAAGGGTGTCAGCATGCTGCCGCAGCGCCGCAGGCTCCCTGATGCGGCTTGAGGTCTGACTTTACATACACATCAACCACGGATATGATGTATTTGGACGAAGAAAATACCCGGACGTACTTGGACGGAGAGTCCTCGGACGAAAAATGGCAAACGATGGTATGAATGCGGGTGAGTAGAGTGGTTGATTGTGCTGATTACAACGTCAGGGATTTGAGCCTTGCCGCGGGTGGCCGCCTGAAGATCCAGTGGGCGGCGGCGCATATGCCCCTGCTCAACAGGATCCGTGACGAATTCGCGGCCGGGCGGCCCTTTGCAGGGCAGAGGGTGGCGATATGCCTCCATCTGGAGGCCAAGACGGCATATCTCGCAAAGGTGCTGAAGGAATGCGGGGCCGAGGTCGCCATCACCGGGAGCAACCCCCTGTCCACGCAGGATGATGTGGCGGCCGCCCTTGTCGAGGATGGCCTTCATGTTTACTCCTACCGGGGGTGTAATATGGAGGATTACAGGAGGCTCATCGGCCAGACGCTTTCTATCGGGCCCACCCTGGTGATCGACGATGGGGGCGACCTGGTCAATATGCTCCACTCGGACCGGAGAGACCTGGCGGAGGGCGTGATCGGGGGGTGCGAGGAGACAACCACCGGCATCCTCAGGCTGCGGGCCATGGACAGGGACGGGGCTCTTCTCTTCCCGATGATCGCAGTCAATGACGCCTACTGCAAGCACCTGTTTGACAACCGCTACGGCACAGGACAGTCCGTATGGGATGGCATCATCCGCACCACCAACCTGGTTGTGGCCGGCAAGGTTGTCGTTATCGCCGGCTACGGGTGGTGCGGCAAGGGTGTGGCGATGCGGGCAAAGGGGCTCGGGGCCCGGGTTGTCATATGCGAGGTGAACCCCATCAGGGCCCTCGAGGCGAGGATGGATGGCTACGATGTCATGCGGCTTTCGGATGCGGCTCGCGAGGGCGATATCTTCATCACCGTCACGGGCTGCAGGGATGTGATACGCAGGGAGCACTTCCTGGCCATGAAGGATGGCGCCATCCTGGCCAACGCCGGCCACTTCGATGTCGAAGTCTCGATCGCGGATCTCGCGGCTTTATCCGTATCCCGCCGCCAGGTGCGCGCTAATATCGAGGAATTTGTCCTCGCGGCTGGTCAAGCTGATCAAGGTCAAGCTGATCAAAAGGATCAAAAAAGGCTCTACCTCCTTGGCGAGGGCCGGCTCGTGAACCTGGCGTGCGCCGATGGGCACCCTGCCGAGATCATGGACATGTCCTTCGCCCTCCAGTTCCTCTCCCTGAATTACCTGGCACGAGAGGGGGATCGCCTCGGGAATCACCTCTACAAGGTGCCAGAGGATATAGACCTCGAGGTTGCAGAGTTAAAGCTGGCCTCCGAGGGTATTTCCATAGATAGCCTCTCTCCGGAGCAGAGGCGGTATATCGAGAGCTGGCAGGGTTGAAGGCCATCTCGAGGCCTCAGCGCGTGCCGGCCTGTCTATGCAGCTTCAGACCATGTTTTTGCCGGGCGATCGCCTGATGTATGAATAACGCGAGAAAGAGCAGCCCTGCCACGCTCATCATAATGGAGTTGACGAACATGCCCGCTCTCAGCCCGAGGTCGTCCGCTATCCTGCCCAGCATCCATGGAAGCGCGATGGCTCCCCCCGCTGCGGAACCATAGATGAGACCCGTTACTGTGCCGCTGCTTGCGGGGAAGAGGCTCGTGGCATACGAGGTGATGACGGGGAATATACCCGCGCTCGCGAGGCCAAAGGCGGCCGTGGCCAGCAGCCCTGAAATCGGCGAGTTGACACGCGATAATGGCAGGAGCGCCAGCGCACCTCCCACCATGTAGACGGTGAGAAGCAGGAGATTATCTGTTGAATCGCTCATCCTGGCCGAAATCAGCCGGCCGGCCACGATGAGGATAAATAATGTAAACAGGGCGAGCGAGCCGACCATCTGGGTTGTTCCGAGTATTTCCTTGAAATAGACCACGGTCCAGACCATTATATTTCGATATGCACCGGAATAAAAGAACATCGCCAGTATAAACGCCCAGATGCTGGGGCTTCGCCAGAGGCTGCCCGGCTCCCGGCGGGGATGGGAGGCGGGGGCCAGGCCTCTCTGCGGGGCCTGTGAGGATTCCGGGTCCTCCCCGGCCTGAGTCCGGGGCAATGACGGCTTCTCACGGTGCTGCTCCCTGAGCTGGCGAAGATAAAACAAGACCATGGCGACGAGGGCAAACAGGGTCACGGCGGCCAGCGAGAGCCGCCAGCTCATGCCCCTGGCGAGAGCAAAGGCTATCACTACCGGGAAGATCGCGGCCCCGAGGCCGAATGAGGCATGCAGCAGCCCCAGGATCTCCCCTTTCCTTGGGCCACCGCGTTCCACAAGGACGGCATTGGTCATGGGATCGATGAGGCCGAGGGCGACGCCGAGGGCCCCTGTGCCCATAAGGAGAAAGATATATGAAGGCGCTATTGCCATCAAGACCGGGCAGGTGGTCAGCAGGATGAGGCCTGCAAGCAGGACTCTGACAGCTCCCATGCGATCCGAAAGAAAGCCCGCCACAAATACTATAGGGAAGCTTGCAAGGCTTTGGACGGCGCTGACTACCCCGGCCTGGCTGAAATCGAGGTTGAACTCGCCGACCAGATTGGGTAGAATGGCGCCTGTGAGGGTCGTGGCCGCTGCAAATGCCATCTCAACCAGATATATCGCCCACACAACTGGGGGAATCGAATGGAAGGACATCTTATTTCCCAAAACACTTCACCGCTTTCTGCAGATTCTCGTGGTTAAGCTTGTCCGGCGCCCGGCCGACAATTTATTATGCCTGTAGGAATTATACCACCCTGGGGATTTCAGGCAAAGGGCTATACAGCATTACATTGCCACTTGTATGGCTTGTATCGCCTGCTATCATATTGATGCAGGCACTAGTTGCATACGGAGGAGGACTTTGACATATTGCGTAGAATTTTAAAATCTATTGGGTTGAAAGAGGCAAGAGCCGGGCAGCGAAGCCTCAGCCTGTAATCCGTGGGATGCCCCCGGGCTACAGATTATTCAAATAAATCATGAATCAGGAGGATGGGGGATCGAGATTCGATGGCGGTCCTATTCTTCAGGATTTAGCAGGGGTGGTTAGGCAGATGAGCGAGGGGAAAATCAGGGTCTTGATCGTAGACGACAATCGCGATCTGTGTGAGGTCCTCCAGGAATTCATCGGCGAGCAGGGAGATATGGAGCCAATCGGAGTGGCCTATAATGGCATCGATGCCCTGGACAGGATTGAGAAGGCGAAGCCCGACGTTGTGGTGCTTGACATCATCATGCCTCACCTCGACGGCCTCGGCGTCCTCGAGCGGCTCAATAAATCTGACCAGGCGAAGCGACCCAGGATCCTCATGTTGACTGCAATAGGCCAGGAGCACATGACTCAAAAGGTCGTAGAAATGGGTGCCGACTATTATATCATGAAGCCGTTTGATATGGAAACCCTCACCCAGAGAATTCGCCAGCTCATGGAGGCGGCTCCCGACGAAAAGAGGAAAAAGGTGATATGTGCCTCCAATCCATTAATGCGGGACCTGGACGCCCAGATCACGGAGATCATCCACGAGATTGGCATTCCCGCCAATATCAGAGGCTACCTTTACCTTCGAGAGGCTATTCTCCTTGTGATGAAGGAGATGAACTTGCTTGGCCGCGTTACCAAGGTGCTCTACCCGAAGATCGCTGAGAAATACAACACGACGCCCCCGAGGGTTGAGCGCGCTATCCGGCATGCCATCGAAATCGCCTGGAGTAGAGGAAATATCGAGCTCCTGAACAGCATATTCGGACATACGATCGATATGGAGAAGGGAAAGCCCACGAATTCGGCGTTTATCGCCAGGATTGCGGACAAGCTTCGCATTGATATGAAGGCCGGTTAAGGAATTTAATGGGAAGAATGATAATGCCTTCCGTGTTGCATAATATTTCATGCCGGAGTATGAGAAGTATGATAGGTAGATGGTGACGGTAAGTGGTAGCGTCATGAGTTTTCTATACCGGAATGCGGGTTCTACAAATTCGGGGGCGGCCCCCGTGGTCATCAGGGGGACGGCGCGGATCGGCCGCAGGACGAAGGAGCTCGTCAAGCGATTACAGCCCAACGAGATCGCTGTAATCGACCACCAGGATATCGATGAACTGGCCTGCCAGTCGCTTCTGGATGCTCGCGTTAGGGCAGTAGTGAATACTCGACAGTCTATAAGTGGCAGGTATCCAAACGTCGGGCCTCAGAGGCTCTGCGAGGCCGGCGTTTATATATTGGATGAGGTCGGGCCATCAGCTATAGAGTTGCTCGAGGATGGGGATGAGGTCGAGATTCGCGGCAACCTCCTGCTCAAGGGGGGCAAGGTGGTGGCCGCCGGGAGCGTCCTCGATAAGAAGACGGTGGAGAAAAAGCTCGCCGAAACCCAGAGCAGGGTTGCTGAGTTGCTTGACGATTTTGTCCAGAACACGCTCGATTATGCGCGGCTCGAGAAGGACCTTATACTGGGCAAGTTCGCCGTACCCGATATCGGGGTGAATATCAAGGGCCGGCATGTCCTGGTCGTCGTGCGGGGAAGGGATTATAAGGAAGACCTCATGGCGATAAGGTCGTATATCGACGAGGTCAAGCCCGTGTTGATCGGGGTGGACGGGGGAGCCGATGCGCTAGTAGAGCTGGGTTACAGGCCTGATATTATTGTGGGCGATATGGACAGCATATCGGATGACACCCTGAAGATCGGCTCGGAGCTTGTCGTCCACGCCTACCCGGATGGGAGGGCCCCGGGGCTGGCCCGTATTCGCTCGTTCGGCCTCCGGGGCAAGATCTTCCCTGCACCCGGCACAAGCGAGGATATTGCCATGCTCCTTGCCTATGAAAAGGGGGCCGAGTTGATAGTTGCCGTCGGGACTCACTCGAATATGATCGATTTCCTCGAGAAGGGGCGCCCGGGGATGGCCAGCACGTTCCTGGTGAGGTTGAAGGTCGGGTCGATCCTCGTGGATGCGAAGGGCGTGAATAAGCTCTACAGGGGCAGGATGCACGCGAGCTACCTGCTTGAGGTGGCTATCGGCGCCTTGATTCCCCTGGCCATAATCATGCTCGTGTCGGATACGACAAAGCAGTTCCTGAGGCTACTCCTCATGAAAGTGAAGGTGGTGCTCGGCCTCCTCTGAGCCGGTGCAGGTGGGGATGTAGAGCCTGGTTAGCGTTTGGAAGCGAGTGATGGTGACTTGATTATCGATATGAGATACCATATAGCGTCCCTCGTAGCTGTTTTTCTCGCCCTCGGCCTGGGAATCCTCATCGGGAGCGCTATGGGCGGGAATGAGGCCCTCATCGAACAGCAGAAGCGCCTGATAGACCGGCTGGAGATGGATTTTTCCCAGATAAAGCAGGAAAGGGAGAGGCTTCAGGTTAAGCTCAATCTTGCGGAACGGGAGCTTGCGTCAAGCGTCGAATTCGAAAAGACAGCCTTCCCCGTTCTCGTGGCCGGGAAACTCGAGGGCAGGCGGGTGGCGATCGTCCGCACGGGGGAT
Source organism: Bacillota bacterium (assembly GCA_013178125.1). Lineage (NCBI taxonomy): Bacteria > Bacillati > Bacillota > Bacillota bacterium. Next base: position 120,707 of record JABLXJ010000004.1, read on the forward strand.
TCCGTGAACCGGCGCGCTGAGGAGGCCATAGAGAGGGCATTGAGGGATGCGGGGGCAAGCGTCACATCGGTCACGACTATACTGCGTCCCTTCGAGTTGCCGGCCGGCGACGTGAAGGCCCAGGGCGAATTATTCAAATGCCTTGGGCTCGATGCCATTCAATCCGAATTCCAGCCCAAGGACATACCCGTGAGGCTCGCGGCCGCGCTTGCGAGGGAGATCGCCTCCGGGACGGGCCTTACGCTGGTGCCGGCCCTCGAGGAGCTTGGTTTCGTGCAGGTGAGCGGCAGGTACCAGGGCTATGTAGATGCCGTTGTCATCCTGGGCGGGGGCTCGGAGGAGTCAAAGGTGGCGGCAAAGACCGTTGATCTCCCGCTCATCGATGCCTTTAACGCGCTTGGGGTGAGGGTGGCCGGCGCGGAGGCGGCAGGGGCCTCGCAGTCGTATATGAAGCTATACAAGGAGAAGGGGATACCGACGGTGGATAATGCCGACATGGTTCTGGGCCAGCTATCCTTGGTTTTTGCCCTTGCCGGCGAGAATGGTCATTATGGCATCAAGGAGACGGCCAGGCAGCCATTCCCCGATTTCCTCGGGGAACTGACCGGCAAGTGAGCTGCCAGCTATTAATTCGCTGCCAGCCATTGATCTTTTTGCTGCTGGCCATTAGTTTAATGATGGATCAATGGTGAGTTGTAATGATGCTTTCCACTATCATACCGGCCTATAATGAATCCTCCCACATAGCTGATACGGTGAAGGCTATCCTGGAGTTGCAGGATGGCATTGGTAGATATGGCATTGATTCTATCGAGGTTATCGTTGTAGATGATGGTTCCCGGGATGCTACGACCGAGCTCGCCAGGAAGACCGGGGCCGTTGTGATACCGCTGGAGCGCAACCAGGGAAAGGGGCATGCGCTCATGAGGGGCCTCTCGGCTGCGAGGGGTGAGGTGGTGGCCTTCCTTGACGCCGATCTGGGTGCTACGGCTGGCGAGGTTGCGAAGCTTGTGGCCCCGGTTGTTGCGGGCGATGCTGACTTGACGATAGCCAGGTTCCCTGCCGCCAGGCGCCGGGGCGGTTTCGGCCTCGTCAAGGCATCTGCTCGCCTCGGTGTCAAGCTCCTCGGCGGGATTGATGTCGTCTCCTCCCTCTCAGGCCAGCGCGCTGCGAGGAAAGATGTATTTGAGCGGCTCACGCCGTTTGCGGGCGGGTTTGGCGTGGAGGTCGGGATGACGATCGATGCCGCCAGGAGGGGTTACAGGATAAAGGAGGTCCCCGTGGATATGCGCCATGCTGAGACCGGGAGGGATTTGCGGGGTTTCACTCACAGGGCGCGCCAGCTGTCATCGGTTACCAGGGCGATCCTGGCCAGGTTTTTCAGATAGCAGGCCGCGTCCTCCGTCCGCCCGGCGCAACAGGGGAGCGCCGCCTGGTACGGGGCTTAGAAGGGGCGAGGACCTATGCGCGCTGACTTCGTCATGTTTATACTCTCCTTTCTGGCCTGTTCAGCCTCTCTCCCCCTGGTGATCAACATGATGGAGCGAGCGGGGAATACGAGGTTGAACTACGAGGGCAGGCAGATCCCGACATCCCTCGGGCTTATCTTCATCCTGATCCTGGTGCCTGCCGCCTTCGTGGCGGTCGAGATGGGCTTCATGACGCTCGATGACGCGCTTCCTCCTCTTTTCCTTTTGTGCGCCGTAGGCATGGCTGGCTTGCTGGATGATCTCCTCGGCCAGGGTGATATGAAGGCAAAGGGCTTTAAGGGTCACCTCGGTGCGCTCCTGTTCGAGGGACGCCTCTCCACGGGGGCGCTGAAGGCTATTTTTACAGGGTTTTCAGCCTTGCTCCTGGCCATGATCATCGAGCGCACGCTTGCCGGCGTTGTATTGAGCGCCCTTATAATCGCCCTTGCGACAAACCTCATCAACCTGCTCGACCTGAGGCCCGGCCGCGCCGCCAAGGCATACCTCGCCGTGGTGATCCTGTTATCACTGGCATGGGGGGCGCGCTGCTTTGACGGCCCACTCTTCTACCTCGTGCCGCTTACCGGCGCAGTCCTCGCATATATACGGACGGACCTCCGCGCGAGAGGGATGATGGGGGACACTGGCTCGAACATCCTGGGCGGGGCTCTGGGCTATGGGCTGGCCGCTGGGACCGAGGGCGCAGTCAGAGCCGGGGTCCTGGTGATTCTCCTGCTCATCCAGGCGTACGCTGAAAGGTGGTCGATAAGCCGGGCTATAGAGAATAATCGTTTGCTCAGGTTTTTGGACAATCTCGGGCGCTGAGTGCGACCGCGAAGCTAAGTGTGAGTTCAAGAATTATCGCCGTTTTTCCAGGGGTTGCCGGTGCTTGCGTGACGGGGCCTTTGAAATTTGGCAATGCCCTCGCGCCAAATTTCAACGGAGGCGCGCCGCAAGCGCGCCGTCCCCGGAACGCAACACCGGCAACCCCTATTTAGATAATTTGGATAATCTTCAATGGTTGGAAGGGATATACGTGAAGTTTGGCGTGCATGTTGCCATAGCCGGGGGGTTCGCCGGAGCGATCGATCGAGCCCAGAAGCTGCATTGCGATACAATACAGATGTTTTCGAGGAGCCCAAGGAGCCTGAGGGCTCGCCCTCTCAATGAGGATGAGGCCGGGGATTTTCGCAACAGGGCCAGGTTGTCAGGCATATCCCCAATTGTGGTGCACATCCCTTATCTCATCAACCTTGCCTCGCCCAAGGAACAGACTTACGCGGTTTCCATAGCCGCCCTGCGGGAGGATATCATACGCGCCTGCGAGCTTGGCGCCGATTACCTTATTATACACCCCGGGAGCCATGTCGGCTCGGGGATCGAGGCCGGCACGGAGAGGATTGCCCGGGCCATAAACACGGTGTTCAAGGACAGGGAATGCCGCGACCGGAGCCAGGAGAGCGGCTTGAAGTTCCTCCTCGAGACGGTCTCAGGGGCCGGGACCGAGATCGGTTATACCTTTGAACAGCTCGAGGGCATTATAGAACAGCTCGAGGGCGCAGGGGATATTGGTGTTTGCTTCGATACGTGTCATGTTTTTGCTGCAGGCTATGACATCCGGACGCCTGGTGGTTTGGATGGAGCCCTCGAGGATTTTGACCGGGTGCTTGGCCTCGGGCGGTTGAGGCTGGTTCACGCGAATGATTCCGTGGGGGAGCTGGGGTCGAGGAAGGACAGGCATGCTCACATAGGGGAGGGGATGATCGGCGAGGAGGGGTTCCGCGTGATCCTTGGTGATGAGAGGCTGCGCGAGGTGCCATTCATCCTCGAGACGCCGAATGATGACCCCGGGGATGATGCTCGCAATCTGGCCAGGCTTCGCGAGCTGGCCGGTCTGCGATAGCACGATGGCTAAGTGTGAGTTCGAAAATTGCCGCCGCTTTTCCAGGACTTACGGTGTTTGCGCGACGGGGCCTTTGAAATTTGGCAAGGCCCTCGCGCCAAATTTCAACGGAGGCGCGCCGCAAGCGCGCCGTCCCCGGAGCGCAACACCATAAGTCCTGGAACGTGCTGGTAAATTGGCACAAATTAAGGAACCTACACTTAGGAACGGAGGTCGCAGAGTGAAAGACTTGCTGCAGGACGTGGATGCCATATTCTCTGCCGGAGGCCCCCTAGCCAGGCATATCGACGGCTACGAGGTTCGCCCCGAGCAGATTCAAATGGCCAGGACCATACTCTCTGCCTTCAAGCACCACAAGCACGCAGTAATCGAGAGCGCCACCGGCACGGGGAAATCCATGGCCTACCTGGCCGCCGCAGTCCTCTGGGCCAGGACGACCGACCAGAAAGTGGTTATATCAACCAACACCATCAACCTCCAGGAACAGCTCGTAACCAAGGATATCCCCACCCTCAAAAGCGCCCTGGAAGTGGAGGGGTACGCCCCGGAGAAGGCCGATTTCTCATTCGCCCTTGTAAAGGGGCGCTCGAATTACATATGCAGGAGAAGACTAAAGAAGCTCCTGGAGGATGCAGATGCCCTCCTGGATTCGCGGGAGCGCCAGGCGTTTGCCGATATACTCGGGTGGGTGGGCAAGGTGAAGGAGGGCTGCAGGTCCGAATTCCCATTTGAGCCTTTGCCGGAGCTCTGGGAGAAAATCTGCTCCGAGCCTGATACATGCCTCAGGGTGAAGTGCCCCGAGGTCCAGGATTGTTTTTTTATGAAGGCAAGAAACATGGCCTGCGCTGCAGATCTGCTCGTAGTGAACCATCACCTGCTTTTCGCGGATGTCAGTGTCAGGCGAGAGCTGGGGTTCGACGCTGAGAAAGCCGTTCTACCCAGGTACGCCAATGTGATATTTGATGAGGCGCACAACGTCCCGGACGTTGCAGGCGATTACCTGGGTTGCTCGGTTACAAGGCTCCAGATCACAAGGCTTTTATCATACCTCTACCGCCGCGAGCGGCCATCGGCATCCCGCCCGGACGGGAGCATAGGCATGCTCATGGCTGTCCGTTCGTTGCTCTATAAGACGGATTCCGGGCTTGATCTCGACGGCCGGGCGAGAGACAGCCTGCGGGACCGGATCGATGGGGCCCTGGTCCCGGGGGTGATCAGAGCTAGAGAGGCTGCTGATACCCTCTTTGAAGGCCTAGCCGGTTTTCTGCGGGATCTTGGCAGGAATCAGGGTTCAAGGTATCGCGGCGATGGGGATGGGGATAGGGGTCATGTTGAGGGCCAGGATGACCGGGATCAGGGCCAGGATAGCCGGGGCGTGAGTAGCCGCGAGTTTGCCGTGCGGCTCAAGGCTGAGGTCCGGAAACTCGATTTCTGGCGAGATGTTATAGCCATTGAGGCTGAAAGGACAATGAATGCGTTTTCCGATCTCTCTCATGCCCTCTCGGACCTCGCTGGCGCCCTGGAGCTTGCTGCGAATGGCCCCAGCCCCGGGGGGCTCCCAGGTGGCATCCAGGAGATCAAGGTGGAGATGGATGCCCTCTCATCCCGCCTGGCGAATCTCGAGGGCACGCTGAGGTTCATTATTGATGGCCGGGATGAGGCGTTTGTATTCTGGGCCGAGACAGGCCCTCGCCGGAACGTGAGGCTCGGGGCTACACCGCTCGATGTGGCACCCCTCATAAGGGAGAATCTCCTCGAGTGTATTGATTCCGTGATCTTTACATCGGCGACCCTCGCCATCGGTGAGAACCTGGCCTTTTTTGAAGGCCAGGTCGGCCTGGATTATAATCAGGACAGGCCTTTCGAGCTTATCATAGGCTCGCCGTTCAGGTTGGAGGATCAGGTCCTCGTGGGCCTCCCGACGGACCTGCCCAACCCCGATGACCAGGGTTTCGTGGCCGGGGCTTCTGCGGCGCTTATCAAGGTCCTGACCGCCACAAAGGGAAGGGCATTTGTCCTGTTTACCTCCTACAATATGATGGAAAGGGTTGATGAGCTGATCCGCCGGGATCTCAGTGCAGCCGGTCTTACTCTGCTCCGGCAGGGGGAGGCCCCGCGGCACATGTTGCTTGCCCAATTCCGGGCAACGCGCGGCGCCGTCCTCCTGGGCGCCGACAGTTTCTGGGAGGGCGTTGATGTGCCCGGAGATGCCCTATCGTGCGTCGTGCTCGTTCGCCTCCCATTTCAGGTGCCATCCGATCCCGTTGTTGAGGCGCGCCTGGAGGCCATGGCATCGAGGGGGGAGAATGCATTTGGGCGGTATTCCCTGCCTCAGGCCGTGATCAAATTCAGGCAGGGATTCGGCAGGTTGATAAGGACGAAGACCGATAGGGGGGTCGTTATCGTCCTCGATAGGCGGATCATCTATAAGGGATATGGGCGTGCATTCCTCGCCTCGCTCCCGGGATGCCGGCACGTGAGGGGGGAAACGGACCTGGTGGTGGCGGCCATACGCGAATGGATACCGTAAGCGGGAGGGAATAGAATGTCACCGCTCCCTGTTGCATAAGTATAATCGAGAAAACTCTGCAGGGAGAGGTGCGAAATGTTTATCTACTATGAGAGGAGGCCCTGGAAGCTTGTTGTAGGGCTTCTTCTTGTCCTCGCGGCCATTAATGCTGGGCAGATGGCCCTTTTCGGAGCGGTTCGCCAGGTCATCTCGACTGCCGTCGGAGGCAGGCTCGTGCCGATATACTACGTTGCCACGGATGAGAAGAAGGTGGCCCTGTCGCTCGATGCTGTCTGGGGGGCGGATTATACCGATCAGATTCTAGATACCTTCGATAAACACCATGTCAAGACGACCTTCTTTCTCGCGGGCTTCTGGCTGGAGAAGTTCCCCGACCGGGTCAGGGAGATTGCCAAGCGGGGCCATGAAATAGGAAACCATACATACTCCCATCCCCATCTCAACTCGCTCTCGCCTGCCGAGATCAGGACCGAGGTCATGAGGACCCATGAAATGATAGAGGCCATAACCGGCCGCAAGGCCAGGCTCTTCAGGCCGCCGTTCGGCGAATACAGCAATAAGGTGATAGAAGTCGCAAAGGAATGCGGATATGAAACCATCATGTGGAGCATAGATTCACTTGATTGGCGCGATCTCTCCGCAGGCGAGATCGTGGACCGCGTGATGGGTAAGATGCATAATGGCGCTATAGTCCTGTTTCACAACAATGGGACGCACACTGCCGAAGCCCTGACGGTTATCATACCTGAGCTCCTGAGGCAGGGCTACAAGATCGTCCCCATTTCCGATCTCCTCCTGAAGGGCGACTACTACATTCACCCGCATACAGGCGAGCAGCGCCCCATAGAGAAGCCCAAACCTGTTCAAAGACCAAGGCCTGAGGATCAGTTAAAGCTCGAAAGGAGGTCCGGCGATGAAAGGTCGTGAGCGTAGAGCGAGGCTGAGGGTTGTGATGCTGAACAGGAGCTCCATGCTGTATCATGTGCTCATCTTTTGCCTGGTTTTACTCTCGGCCCTGGTTTTCACAAGCCTCGATGAGGCGAGGAGGGCGATCCTGGGCGCCAAGCCCGGTGTGCGGCTGGAGGGCCGGGATGTTGGGGGCATGCTGCCGGATGAGGTCCGCGATGTCGTCGAGGATATATCTGAGCTCAGGCGGCGTTCGCCAAAGGATGCCATGTTTTACAAGGAAAGCGGGCAAGTGATACCGGAGGTAAAGGGGATCGATGTAGACGTGGACGAGACGGTCAGGCGGGTGCTCGAGGCCGCCCCGGGCGAGGATGTGGAGCTTGCAACCTTTGAGATCGTCCCCGCCATCACGGGCAGGCATTTTGAGCCCCTCCGCGCCGTTGATACAGACCGGCAGGACATGGCGCTCACAGTGAATGTGGCGTGGGGGGAGGAATACCTCCCGCAGATGCTGGATATCCTCAGGGAAAACAATGTCCGCGCGACCTTCTTCTTTGACGGCCAGTGGGTGAAGCTCTACCCGGATCTCGTGAAACGCATCGCGGATGGGGGGCATGAGATAGCAAATCATGGCTATGAGCATATACACGTCAAGGATGCATCCGAGGTGGTGCTGCGCGAGCTGATCACCAAGAATGAGGAGATGCTGAACCAGCTGACGGGGAAGGCTGCGAAGTTATTCGCCCCCCCCTATGGTGAGTGCACAGATCGCGTCATCGCCACTGCCGGGAGCCTCGGCTACAGGACCGTGCTCTGGACCATAGACACCATTGACTGGAAGAAGCCTCCGGCGGCTCAGATCATCAAGAGGGCCACCGAGAAGGCGAGGCCAGGGGCCATAATCCTCATGCACCCGACGGCCCCGACGATCGAGGCCCTCCCGGAGATCATACGCACCCTGCATCAACGGGGCTACTGGCTTGGGACCGTATCCGATCTTTTGGCCAGAAATTCGTCATAAAAACTTATCATAAATTATGAGCATATGAGCGCCTCGCCAGGTCACCCGAGGCCGAGGGATTTCCGCAAGGCCCTCCAGTAGGAGGCGTCCTCGTATCCGAGGCGCCAGATGGCTATGCCCCTCAGGTCGTATTTCTTGGCTATGGCGATCTTGGCGGCTATGCTCGACTCGTTCTCAAACCACACCTCTCTCCGCGAATTGCCCGAAGAATACCGGAAATACGGGGCTTTCGCCTCATCATGCCACAGGGGACGTATGCCATGGCTTTGTGCGATTCTCAGGGCCTGCTGGTGCGATACAGCCCTGGCCTGGCCCCCCCACCCGATGGGCCAATCATAGCCGTAGGCAGGGACGCCCATCATGATCTTGGGCCTCGGTATCTGGGTTATAGCATACTTGATGACCTTCTCGACCCAGCTCGCGGAGGCCACGGGGCCGGGGCCACTGAAGGGCCCGTGCTCGTCATAGGTCATTATCATGATCTTATCGCAGATCCGCCCGAGGGCGTAATAATCAAACGCCCCGATCCACTCGCTCGCCGGGGAATCCCCCCACTTTGCAGGGACTGACATCGTAACCAGGTACCCACCGGGCTTGAGCCTGGCCGCGAGCTCCTGCATGAATTTCGTCAGGAATTCGCGATCTCCCGGCGGGATATTTTCAAAGTCGATGTTGACGCCGCGGTAGCCATATCTTTTCAATATGGCGTAGATTTCGTTTATCGCCCTTTCTCTCCTGGCCTGGCTCCGCAGCATGGATGAGATAATGCCGGCATCGAAGCCGCCGGCGCTGTGGCTATAATTGTGAACGAGCGCGAGCGGTGTGATCCCGTTCGAGCGCACCAGGTCAAAGGGGGCGCTCAGGTGCTCACCGGTCACGCCGCCGCTGGCGTCGAGCTTGAAAGAGAAGAGAGCCACCCCCGACAGCATGTCCTTGCTCAGGCTCAGAGAGGCATATGAGGCCCTCTCGCCCGGGTAGTCTTCGGCATAATACCCGATAATCTCGAAATTGCCGGCTCTCCTGGCCTCCCCGCCGACCTGCTGCTTCCCGCCCTCCACGAGAAAGCTCGCTATCCACCCGGCGCGGCCATCCGGGAGCCTCACCTGATACCAGCTATTGTGTGAGGTCAGCACGCGGAGGGGCGTGCCGCGCTTGATCGTCGTCACGACCCGGTAATTCGTGCCGGGGCCGCCTCTCACGCGCACCCTGGGATCCTTTACGGTAACCACAGAACCCGGGGCTTGGTGCGTTGGTTGCTGCGCCGGCTCCGTTCCGGGCATGGGGTGGATGGTTGACTGGGGCGGCTCAAGCTTCGTAGATTCGCTTACTGGCGGGTTTGCCGGCGCGCCCTGAGGCCCCTGGCCTGGCTCCTGGCCGGGCTCGCCGGCGGCAAAAAGGTATAATAGAATGGTTATAGCTGCTGCAGCGACCTTTGGGTCCATGCCCGGCTATCGCCCCTTTCTCGACAGGACAGAAATGAGACAGGATATAAATGCCTATGAATATGAATACGATAATATCAATATGGGGGTAGCTATGATCACAGCGTGGAAATAGCGACACAGAAATAGCAACACAGAATAGGGATTTCGCCAGAGCTGTCGCCAGTCCTCTATGTAATTTTCTCTATGAGAGGTGGAGGCAACCTGGTATGCCATGATTTTAGATTATATTCCATAATCTAGGAAGTGTTTTTTGTCAGTTGTAAAAGGAATCTGTCGACTTCGGGCGAATTCTATTTGCAGAGATTGTATCGCTCACGAAAGGAAGAAGATGGTGCACCAGAGGACGCAGCTTGATAACGGAGTGAGGATAGTAACAGAATGCATCCCATATGTGCGTTCGGTCTCAATAGGACTGTGGATTAAGTCTGGATCGCGAAATGAACCCCGCAACATGAACGGGGCATCGCATTTTATCGAGCATATGCTTTTCAAGGGAACCAGGGGGAGGACGGCGCGGGAGATAGCCGAGGCGATCGATGGCATCGGGGGACAGATGAACGCCTTCACCACGAAGGAGTATACGTGCTACTACGCCAGGGTCCTCGATACCCACCTGGCCTTCGCCATGGATATCCTCGCCGATATGCTCCTGGAGTCCCTCTTTGATGAAGACGAGATCGAAAAGGAAAAGGGCGTCGTGCTCGAGGAGATCAAGATGTACGAGGATACCCCGGATGAGCTCGTACATGATGTTCTTGCCCAGGCTATGTGGGATTCGGGTCCCCTCGGGTTAAATACCCTGGGCACTTGTGAAACGGTCGGTGAATTCACCAGGGATTCCCTGCTGGAGTACATGCGGTCCCAGTACACGCCCGATAATCTTATCGTGGCTGCGGCCGGCAACCTAAAACATGAGGCGGTTGTGGGCGGCGCCATGAGGTTTTTCGGCGCGCTCGCTCCATCGGCAGCGTCGGCTGTCAGGATGCCGCAGCGGACCCTCTTTCGCTCGAGCGTCAAGCTCAAGGAGATAGAGCAGGTCCACCTTTGTATCGGGGCAAAAGGCTATCCGCGCGACCACTGCGATGAATTCGCCCTCATGGTTCTCGACGCCATCCTGGGCGGGGGCATGAGTTCGCGATTATTTCAGGGCCTGAGAGAGGAGAGGGGACTTGTCTATTCGACCTATTCCTATCACAGTGCCTACCAGGACACGGGCGCCTTCGTAGTTTATGCGGGAATGAGCCCGCAGAATGTGGATATCGTCATTGATCTCATTCTGGAGGAGTTCTCTAATCTTCTTGACGGCGGGATAAGGCCGGAAGAGCTTGCCCGCGGCAAGGAGCAGCTCAAGGGGGGAATGCTTCTCGGCCTCGAAAACACCAGCAGCAGGATGAGTCGCATCGCCAAGCTTGAAATGTTCCACGACCGCTATTACACCCCTGAAGAGATCATCAACATAATCGATTCGGTGACCCTCGATGATGTGCGGCGCGTTGCATATGATATCTTAGGCGGGAACGATCTCGCTGCCGCGATCGTGGGGCCCTATAGCGGGGACCTGGATCTGGGCTCGCGGCCCGGCGGGCGAAGGGAGGCTGGGGCAACAAGTGGGTGATTCTCGGAAGAAACTCGAGATCGAGGGACTGGAGGTTGAAGTTCTACGGGAGCCCGGCACCGAGGATATCCCGCTGCCGCGCTATATGACGGACTGCGCTTCAGGCATGGATCTTTACGCAGCGATCGAAGGCGAGGTCACGCTGCAGCCTGGCGAGAGGGCTCTCATCTCGACGGGCATCAGGCTTGCCATCCCCGCCGGCTTTGAGGGCCAGGTCCGCCCAAGAAGCGGGCTTGCAAACAGGCACGGTGTCACGCTCTTGAATAGCCCCGGCACTATAGACGCTGATTACCGGGGGGTTGTCCAGTGTATCTTGATCAACCTTGGCAGCGAGCCATTTACTATCAAGAGGGGGGATCGAATCGCCCAGCTGGTATTCGCCAGAGTCGAGCGCGCCAGGTTAGTTGAGAAGTCTTGCTTGAACGAGACGAGAAGGGGAGACGGTGGCTTTGGGCATACAGGGAGATAGCGTAAGCGGAAGGCTCGCAGCTTTAAATGAGAGCATTGAGAAGCTTCGCAGGCTCCTCTATTCCACCATCGAAGACGCTGACGGCAGGTTGGATGATGCACAGACCCATGAGATAAGCAACCGGCTTGACGCCCTCATTGCGCAGTTCCTGAGGATCAGGGAGAGGCTTCAGGGCGATGATGGTTGCGAGAGCTGTGACGAGGGCAACCCCGGCTCAAGGTCAGAAAGAGGAGGGCACCATGAGGCTATCCGAGTTGATGAATCGCGAGATCATAAGTTCCCGGGACGGTGTTAGCCTGGGTATGGTAGGCGGGTCGGACCTGGTTATAGACTCGCTGACGGGCAAGATAGTCTCGCTTGTTATCCGGGAGAGGCGGGGCCTTTCTATAATTTCCCGGAAGCCCCGTGAGCTTGTCATACCCTGGCAGGCAGTGAAGATAGTTGGTCCTGATGTTTTGATCGTGGACATCCCGCCATCGAATACATGATGGCCTTCTGGGCAGACTAAGGAACGTAGTAACTGGCTGTAGCCGGTATACTCAGTTTATCAAGGAGGTTTGTTTCGACATGTCCACGGTAATCGGTGTATTCGATTCGCGGGATCAGGCTGAGAAGGCCATTAATGAGATGAGAAACAAGGGGTTCGATAGGAATGAGATATCGATCGTGGCGAAAGACGAGGGGGGTGCGGGCCGGGGAGGGCGCGGTGAGGGCGGGCTCACCATGCTCGCCGAGGATAACCTGGCCGACGGCACCGTGACTGGTGGGGCCATCGGGGGTGCGGCTGGCCTTCTCGCCGGGATCGGGGCGCTTGCGATTCCTGGCATCGGACCGATAATAGCTGCGGGCCCGATCGCGGCAGCGCTCACGGGCGCCGTTACTGGGGGCCTGGTGGGCGGCCTGGTGGATATGGGGATCCCTGAACAGCGCAGCGAGTTCTATGAGGATCAGGTGAGACAGGGCAGGATACTGGCCGTTATACAGGCGGACCAAAAGAAGGTAGATGATGCGGCCAGGATCCTCCGCCAGAATGGTGCGACGGATGTTGAGGTGCACTAGCGCTCGCGCGAATGATTCGGATAACATTATGACACGATGGTTGGGCGGTGCGCCTCTATCCCGCCCGGCCATCGTGTTAACGTAGATCGGCCCGCGCGTCCCGCGTCGTACGGGGGATCATGATGGACCGCATGGACAGCAAGCCAGTGGGGAGGAGAGGATGAAGCAGTGAATAAGGCAGTGAATAGGATTGACAGAATCAAAGTGGCAGTCGTAGGGGCATCGGGCAAGATGGGCTCCGAGGTCGTCAGGGCCGTGAGCCGGGAGGCCGATATGGAGATCGCCGGCGCCGTCGACATGAACCCGAGAGACCTGATTATCGAGGGCGCCGACGGTTCAACGCAGGTGGTACGCGTCACGAGCGACCTCGAGGAGGTTATCGCAAGACTGAAGCCCCACGTGATCGTCGATTTCACGCGCCCTGACGCCGTCATGGACCATGTCCGGACAGCCCTGCAAAGGGGCGTGCGAGCCGTGGTCGGCACCACGGGCATATCAATGGCGGATATCGATGAAGTTCGGGGTCTCTGCACCAAATTTGGCCTGGGAGCCATCATAGCCCCCAACTTCGCGATTGGGGCCATCCTGATGATGAAATTCTCCGAGATGGCCGCCCGCCATCTCCCCCGGGTTGAGATCATCGAGTTGCACCACGATGCGAAACTCGATTCCCCTTCAGGAACTGCCATGAAAACAGCCCAGATGATACATGGAGAGCTGGTGCGGTCGCGCGAGGCAGGCGCCGCCCCCGAGCAGCGCAAGTTGGACAAGCCCGAGCCCGAGGGCGCGATAGAGAAGGTCCCCGGGGCTAGAGGCGCCGAGGTCGAGGGCGTAAGGATTCACAGCGTCAGACTCCCGGGCCTGGTGGCCCACCAGGAGGTCATATTCGGGGGGCCCGGTCAGATTCTGACCATCCGCCATGACTCCATAAGCCGCGAGTCCTTCATGCCCGGGGTCATGATGGCGATAAGGCGGGTCATGACCCTGAGCGGGGTCATCTACGGCCTCGAAGGTGTTCTCGGGCTCTGACGCTTTAGTCCTCCCGGCCCTATATCCCCGGCCCCATAGGCCTCATATATGGACGTGCACCCCCTGAAGTCCCCGGACATATTATATCGCGTAGCCCTAGGATAGTTTTCAGTCTCGGGGGACTCAGGGGAGGGACGAAAATGGCCCGAGGTTTACATGGCCTTGTTATAGCTGTTCTAGGAGGTGATTACCGGGAAATCGAGCTCATACGCGAATTCCTCTCCCAGGGGGCAAAGGTGAAGGTGATTGGATACCCGCCGATGCCCGAGCTGGCTGGGGTTGAGATGGTTCCAACGATATGGGACGCAATTCGGGGCTCAGATGTCATCGTGGTCGGAATGGGAGGGCTTGACGTTGGGGGCAAGGTTAGAACCCTGGATTCCGGCGTCAACCTCCAGATAACCGAGGAGGTCTTGAGCATCATACCGCCGGACGTCCCATTTTTTATTGGCATCGCCCGGCCGAGATTGAAGGAATTTGCCAGGAAGCATGATGTCAAGCTTGTTGAGGTTACGGAGCAGGATGACGTTGCGATCTTGAATTCGATCCCCACTGCCGAGGGCGCCATCCAGATAGCCATGGAGGAGCTTCCCATAACCATCCACGGCTCAAACGCGATCGTGATCGGCCTCGGGAGGGTTGGAATGACCATGGCGCACACCCTCATAGCCCTCGGCGCCCGGACGACCGTTGCAGCGCGCAACCCGGCTCAGCTCGCGAGGGCTGAGGAGATGGGAGCCAGGCCGGTGCCGCTTTCAGATTTAAAAGATGTGGTAGGCCAGGCAGATGCCATATTCAACACGGTCCCCGCTGTAGTATTGACGGAAAACGTTCTCCGGATGATGCGTCCGGATGCCCTCATAATCGATCTCGCATCTCACCCGGGCGGTACTGATTTTGAGGCTGCAGCGAAGCTTCAAATCAAGGCCATCCTCGCTCTCGGCCTGCCCGGAAAGGTCGCACCCAGGACCAGCGGCCAGATTCTCGTCAGGTGCATCCCGGAGATGATCCACAAGGCCCTGGGTCACTGGGGTTGATCCTTAGGAAAGGGAAGGGGAGGGGAAGCCATGGAGCTCAGTGGGAAAAGGGTGGGCTTTGCCTTGACGGGGTCTCACTGCACCATCCCGGAGGTGCTGCCGCAGATCGAAAACCTGGTCCGCCAGGGGGCGGATGTAGTTCCCATTATATCGTCGAGCGTCGCAAATGTGAATAGCAGGTTTGGCAAGGCTGCGGATGTGATACGGAGGCTCGAGGAGATAACGGGCAAGGAGCCCATATGCACGATCACCGAGGCCGAACAGCTGGGGCCGGCTGCGCCCCTGGATGTCTTGGTCATCGCGCCGTGTACCGGCAACACCCTCGCGAAGCTCGCGAATGCGATAACAGATGGCCCTGTTTTAATGGCGGCCAAGGCTCACCTGCGTAATGGCCGGCCGCTTGTGATCGGCATCTCAACAAATGATGCCTTCGGCCTGAATGCCAGGAACCTCGGCATGCTGCTGGAAGCCAAGAACGTCTATTTTGTCCCATTCGGCCAGGATAACCCCGGAGCAAAACCCAACTCTCTGATCGCGGATATGTCGTTGATAATCGAGACGGTCGAGAATGCCCTCTATGGCAAACAATTGCAGCCGATTCTCATTGACAGGAGAAAATAATGGCTGTATGCTAAAGAGAAATACATAGATGTGCGGGGCGCGGGCGCCTACCAGCGACCTGGGAAGGTCGCCTCTGGATAGGTCGTCTGAGATCAGTGAGATTGGCCCCTGGTAGAAGCCGGAGGGGTGTAGTTTATGAGCGGATTCAAGGTGGCGGTTGTCGGAGCTACTGGTGCAGTGGGTGAGGAGATCCTCAGCATTCTGGACGAGAAGAGGTTTCCAATCAAGGAATTGAAGCTGCTCGCGTCTGAGCGTTCAGAGGGCAAAGTCGTCCGGTTTCAAGGCGTCGAGTTGAAGGTCGAAAAGGCTAAGCCGGAGAGCTTCGACGGTGTAGAATTCGCATTCTTCAGCGCAGGGGCGAAGGTTAGCCTCGACCTCGTCCCCGAGGCTGTGAAGCGAGGCGCGGTCGTAATCGACAATACAAGCGCGTTCAGGATGGACCCTGAGGTCCCGCTTGTCGTCCCCGAAGTCAACCCGGGGGATATCAAGAAGCATAAAGGCATCATAGCCAACCCTAATTGCTCGACGATAATTATGGTCGTAGCTCTCAAGCCCCTGCATGATGCGGCCAGGGTAAAGCGCATTGTTGTATCGACTTACCAGGCAGTATCGGGCGCTGGCGCCAGGGCCATGCAGGCGCTCGAGGAGGAGAGCCGGGCCTACCTGGAGGGCCGGCCGGTTGAACCAGGCATCCTGCCCTTTGCCAAGGCGCCGGTGCATTACCAGATAGCCTTCAACCTCATACCCCATATAGATGTCTTCATGGAGAACGGTTATACCAAGGAAGAGCTCAAGATGGTGTTTGAGACGCAGAAGATAATGGGGGATAGCGCCATAGCCGTGACGGCCACCACCGTCCGCGTCCCGGTATTTCGATCTCATTCCGAATCGGTCAACATCGAAACCGAGAGGAAGCTGACGGCGGCTGAGGCCAAGAGGCTCCTGGGATCCGCCCCGGGGATTACGGTGCTGGATTCACCGGGTGAAATGCTTTACCCGATGCCGCTTGATGTATCCGGTAAGGACAATGTCTTCGTCGGCCGGATCAGGGAGGATAACTCTATAGAGAAGGGCCTGAATCTCTGGGTCGTCGGGGACCAGCTCAGGAAGGGAGCGGCCCTGAATGCCATCCAGATAGCTGAAAGGATCATAGGGAGGAGTTGAGTGAGGCTGGAGAGGCTACTGAGAGGCTACGAAGATTACCGGGGTTGAGGGGAACCCCCAGTCAAGAGGTGAAGCCGGTTGCGGATCATCGTTCAGAAATTCGGTGGAACGTCCGTCTCGACTCCCTCGCTCCGCAAACAGGCGGCAGAACATATCCTTGAGGCAAAGCGGCAGGGATACTCGCCCGTCGTGGTGGTATCGGCCATGGGGCGCGCCGGCGACCCCTACGCCACGGATACCCTCATTCAACTGCTCAGGACCGTCGATGGCGACCCGGACCCGCGCGACCAGGACCTCCTGCTCTCGTGCGGGGAGATCATCTCCAGCGTTATAATGTCCGGGCTCCTCAAGAACATGGGTCACCCGGCCGTGGCTTTGACCGGGGCGCAGGCCGGCATAATCACCGATGACAAATTCGGCGACACGAGAATTGTAGAGGTGAAGCCGGACCTTGTGTTGCAGCACCTGAGGGAGGGCAAGATCGTTGTAGTCGCCGGGTTCCAGGGCATCACGCAAAACGGCGACGTGACAACCCTTGGCCGCGGCGGCAGCGACACTACGGCTGCAGCCCTTGGAGCGGCTCTGGGGGCCGAGGTCGTAGAGATATACACGGATGTGGATGGTGTGATGACCGCTGACCCCCGTATTGTGCCCGAGGCACGGCCTCTAAAGGTGATGACCTACAGGGAAGTGGCTGAGATGGCCCACTTGGGGGCAAAGGTGGTCCATCCGCGGGCAGTGGAGATCGCGATGGAAAAGGGCGTGCCACTTAGGATAAAGTGCACCTTCTCGGATGCGCCCGGGACCCTCATAACCGATTCTATGGAGGGTGTAGAGGGCACCACCATCAGATCGGATAGGGTGGTCACCGGCGTCGCCCACATCGCCAACGTCGCCCAGATCAAGATCATGACGGGGGAGGATGTCAACAGGTCCGGCCTTGTCAGGACCGTGTTTCGCGCCCTGGCCGACGCCGGCATAAGCGTTGACATCATAAATGTGTTTCCCCGGATGATAGCCTTCACCGTGAGTGGTGAGGTCTTCGAAAAGGCGCTGGATATCCTCAAGCGCCGGGCTCTTGACTCCTCCGGGCTCGATCCTTCATCCGTCGATATCGAGGGCGTTGAGGGTTGCGCCAAGGTGTCGGTGGTGGGGGCGGGGATGAGGGGTGTTCCTGGCGTCATGGCGACCGTGGTGGAGGCCCTCTATGCATCGGAGGTGCCGATACTCCAGACATCTGATTCACATACGAGCATCTCGTGCCTGGTGAGGAAGGATGATATGCAGAAGGCCATGCGTAGCCTTCACGCACGGTTTGGCCTCGGATTGTAATTCAAGAAACGGAACAAGGTTCGCAAGGAGGCGAGGGGTTTGAAACCCAGGTTTGGAAGCGTATTGACCGCTATGGTTACCCCGTTTGACCGCGATCTCGAGGTGGATTACAAGAAGGCCGCGGAGCTCGCGAGGATGCTTGTCGATGCCGGCTCCGACGGGGTTGTGGTAGCCGGCACCACCGGCGAGTCTCCGACCCTCACGCACGAGGAGAAGGTATCGCTTTTTGAGGCGGTCATGGATGCCGTCGGCGATAGGGCCTGCGTGATCGCGGGGACGGGCACGAACTCCACCAGGGGAAGCATAGAATTGACGAAAGAGGCTGAGAGGATAGGCGTCCACGGTGCTATGCTGGTCGTCCCATATTATAACAAGCCCCCCCAGGATGGATTGTATGAACACTTCCGCGCCATTGCAAGTGAGACGAGCCTGCCTCTTATCCTTTATAATGTTCCGGGTCGAACGAGCCTCAATATGACAGCAGATACCCTTGCACGGCTTGCCGAGATCGATAATATAGTTGCGGTCAAGGAGGCCAGCGGGAATCTCGACCAGGTTACGGATATGAGGCGAAAGACGCCGGGGGATTTCGACATCTATAGCGGCGACGATAGCCAGACGTTGCCGATCCTCGCCGTGGGCGGCGCGGGGGTCATAAGCGTTGCCTCGCACGTTGTTGGCCGGCAGATCAAGGAGATGATCTCTGCATACTTCTCGGGGGATGTGGAGCGTGCGTGGAGGCTCAATGCGGAGCTCTTCCCGGTCTTTAGGGCCATGTTTGTGACGACCAATCCGATCCCTGTGAAGGCGGCACTTAAGCTCACCGGGTTCGATGCCGGCGGCGTGAGGCCTCCCCTTGTGCCTGCTACTGAAAAGGAGCTGGCGGCGATTCAAAAGGCCCTGGCTGGGTTCGGGGTGCTTTAGCTTAGGGTAGGTGAGTAAGTAGTCTGCTCGCTCAGGGGTCAATTCGCTCGCAGACTTGCTTACCCACCCCACGCAGGACGTCCTGCCAAGTGTGAGTTGCGCCGTCCCCGCAACGCAACACCGTAAGCCTTGGGGCATGCTGGTAAACTGGTATGAATCAGGGAATCTACGCTAAGCCATATCGTATTGGATCGTATGATCGTGTTGAATTTATTTGCGGCTTCAGACAAAGTAGGGTATAATTCTATATCGTGAATGCTTTTTTGGAGGTGTTGGCGGAGAACGTGTCGGTGACAAACAAGCTGAAGGTCATCCCCCTCGGCGGCGTCGGCGAGATCGGCAAGAACATGATGGTTGTCGAATATGGGGGGGACATTATCATCATAGATGCGGGCCTCATGTTTCCCGAGGAGGAGATGCTTGGGATCGACCTCGTGATCCCGGATATAACATACCTCGTCGAGAATAAGGACCGCGTCCGCGCAATCATCTTGACCCATGGCCATGAGGACCATATAGGCGGGCTCCCATATATCCTGCGCCAGCTGGATGTACCTGTATATGGGACAAGGTTGACCCTGGGCCTGGTCGAGTGCAAGCTCAAGGAGCACGGGGTGACCCCGCGCTTCAAGCCAACGTGTATAAGGGCTGGCGAGCGGCTCCAGATCGGGCCATTCACGGTGCAGTTCATACGGGTCAGTCACAGCATCGCCGATGTGGTCGCCCTGGCGATAACCACACCCGCGGGCGTGCTGGTTCACACGAGCGATTTCAAGTTTGACCAGACGCCCATAGGCCAGGAGACAACGGACTTCCATAGATTCGCTGAACTGGGCGAGAAGGGCGTCCTGGTGCTCCTCTCCGATAGCACAAACGCCGAGAGGCCTGGCTATACCCTCTCGGAGAGGGAGGTCGGCGAGACGTTTGTTGAGACCTTCCGCAGGGCTGAGAATAGGATACTGGTGGCGACCTTTGCGTCGAACATCCACCGCATACAGCAGATTATCGACGCAGCTTGGAAGTTCAACAGGAAGGTAGCGGTCGTCGGCCGGAGCATGGAGAATGTGGTCGGGATCGCTGCGGACCTGGGCTACCTTACGATTCCTGAAGGCATGCTCGTTGATGTCGATGATGTTGAAAAGCTGCCACCCTCCAGGGTTGTCATAATCACCACCGGCAGCCAGGGGGAGCCGATGTCAGCGTTGACGCGCATGGCCATGGCCGAGCACAGGAAGATAGAGATCCGCCCTGGGGATACTGTCATAATATCTGCCTCGCCGATACCTGGAAACGAGAAGTCCATCGGCCGGACGATCAATCACCTGTTCAAGCTCGGGGCGGATGTCATCTACGAGGCTTTTTCGGGGGTTCACGTTTCCGGCCACGCCAGCCAGGAGGAGCTCAAGTTGATGCTCAACCTGACGCGGCCCAGGTTCTTTATCCCCGTGCATGGCGAGTACCGTCACCTTGTAAAGCATGCGCGGCTGGCCGAGGTGGTCGGGATCCCGTCGGAGAGGATATTCATCCCCGAGATTGGGGACGTCTTTTGCTTTGATGCACAGGAGGGCCGTATTGCGGGCAAGGTCACAGCCGGCAAGGTCCTGGTCGACGGACTCGGGGTCGGCGATGTCGGCAGCGTTGTGCTTCGGGACAGGAAGCTCCTGGCCGAGGACGGCATACTCATCGTCGTTGTAACCATCAATAAGCAGACGGGCGCCGTTGTAGCCGGGCCGGATCTGATCTCCCGCGGGTTTGTGTACATCAAGGAATCCGAGGCCCTTCTCGAAGAGGCCAGGGCCAAGACGCGAGAAGTGCTGTCCAGCTTCGAGGAGGAGGGCATAACGGAGTGGGGCGAGATAAAGGACGGTCTCCGGGACTCGCTTGGCCACTATTTCTATGATAAGATAAAGAGGCGCCCCATGATCTTGCCGATAATCATGGAGGTGTGAACCTGGCCCGGCCGGGAGGCATGGCCGGACTTGGTGGGTGTGGTGTTGAATTTTTTTCGTCTCCGGCAGCATACTAACTCCGGCAGCATACTGATCAAGGCAGCATGAGGCAACCCATGGTCGGAGAAGCGAGGGAGCTAGGTGACAAGCCGGGAGCGTGAGCATATATGATCAACTCTACACCGACGGAACCAGGCGGTACAGGGGGCGCGCCCGCGCCCGCCCAGGCTATCAGGCAGTTCGGGGAGATGCGGACGCCGGTGGAGGTGCCGTCCAATATCCACTGCATGACCATTATCGGGCAGATCGAGGGCCATATAATACTGCCGCCGCAGAATAAGACCACGAAATACGAGCATATACTTCCTCAGCTTGTCGCGATCGAGCAGAGCCCGCAGATAGAGGGCCTCCTCGTGGTGTTGAATACGGTTGGCGGAGATGTCGAGGCGGGCCTTGCCATCGCCGAGATGATCGAGAGCATGTCAAAACCCAGCGTGAGTCTAGTCCTTGGCGGGGGACATTCTATAGCGGTCCCCGTAGCCGTGGCTTGCACGTATTCGATCATCGCCAACACGGCTACCATGACTATCCACCCGCTGAGGCTCTCCGGCCTGGTCATAGGAGTCCCGCAGACTTACGAATACCTCGATAAGATGCAAGACAGGGTCATAAAGTTCGTTACTTCGCATTCCAGAGTAACCGAGCAAAAATTCAGGGAGCTCATGTCCAGGACGGGGGAGCTCGTAAGGGATGTGGGTACGGTGCTTGTGGGCAAGGATGCTGTTGATGTGGGCCTCATGGATGCTGTCGGGGGGCTGAAGGAGGCTCTCTCTAAGCTCGACGAGTTGATAGATAAGAATCGTAGCACTGCGCACAAGCCCGGAGGCCCCGTGTCGAGAGAGGATGTGGCCCTCCAATGATTCTCTATACTGTGCTTTCGCCCGAAGAGGTCCTGGACGGCATGGATAAACCCAGAACCTTCCTTGAGGTGGAGCTCGAGGGCGTGAAGATGACCATCGAGCCCATCTCAAACGAGGAGGCTAGGCTTGTAAGGATCTTTAGCACGGACCCCAGGGATTATTTAGACCCGCTCCTCCAGCCAGGCTCAACAATCAGATTTTCTCCTGCCCACCCCCGGTGGTAGCGCGTATGGGAAATGGGAAACATGTGAGCAAAAACACGTCACGTGAAAACACGCAATGGAAAATATCTGAAAATATTTATTGAAAAGAAATAAAACTGAGGCTCGAGACATATATTGCAGCGAAACCTTGCTCAGGAGGCAGGGATCGCTGTGGGTTTGATGCTGGCTCAGCTTGGACTCGGGCTCACCTGCTTTCTCGCAGGAATGAGTTTCCTGAGACGCGGCCTCATCCATGCAACCTCTCGCCGTGTCAAGCGGCTCCTCGCCCGGTTCGCTTCATCTCCATTCGTCGGCGCGCTTACGGGGACGTTCGTTACAGCGGTGATCCAGAGCAGCAGCGCAGTGACTGTGCTGGTTGTCGGCCTCGTTGACGCCGGCATTCTCGACCTCTACCAGGCGTTCGGGATCATAATCGGGGCCAACGTGGGCACGACCATGACGGCCCAGTTGATAGCCTTTGATATTGAAGGGCTTGGGCTCTCATGCATCGTTCTTGGGGCGGCGTTCCTGCTGGTGGGACGCGTATCGAGGGTATTATCGCCCCTCCCTGGCCGCGGTCACGCGCGCCGGACAGTCCCGGAGATAATAGGCGAGGCCATGCTGGGGCTCGGCCTTCTCTTCGGTGGTATGAGAATCATGACGGGGGCTGCCGGGGTTATCCGCGATGACCCCATGCTCGTCGGCTACCTCGTTGCCTTTGGGCAGAGCGCCTTCTGGGGGACGGTGGCCGGCGCGATCTTCACGGGGATCATTCAGAGCAGCAGCGCCACGACGGCTATAGTCCTCGCCTTTGCAAGGCAGGGACTGCTGCCGCTGGAGGGCTCCATGGGTTTAATCCTCGGGAGCAACATCGGGACGTGCGTGACGGCGCTCCTGGCGGGCCTGGGGACGGGCTCGACAGCCAGGAAGGCGGCCCTGGCGCACCTTCTTTTTAACGTTTTCGGTGTGGCGATTGTATTCCCTTTTATCCGTCCGTTTGGTATACTGGTCTCGTTGACATCGGATGATCTCCCCAGGCAGGTGGCAAACGCTCATGCCCTGTTCAATCTCATATCGGCGGCTCTTGTACTGCCCTGGGCGAGGCGCTTTGTTGACATGATACTCTTCGTTTCAGGCGGGCGGGATTAGCTACCAGTTGCCCGGGCAATCGACCCGAGCCGGGCGCTGTCGTGCGCGCTTTCGCGCCGGACGAGGCAGAGGCGAGGGGCGCGTTAAGCCTGAGGAGGAGCTGAGGAGGGAAGACGCGAATGAGTATAGTCAAGGCCGTGGTCCTGGGGATAGTTCAGGGCCTCACCGAGTTTTTGCCAGTCAGTAGCTCAGGCCATCTCGTGATTGCACGGAGCATATTGCATACCCAGGAGGCCCTCCTGACGTTTGATACCATAGTGCACGTGGGGACGCTCCTGGCGGTCGTCGTAGTGTTCTGGGGCGATATCGTGGAGGTGCTTCGGGCCGCCCTCGAGATGGTGACACCTGGACCCGGCCGGAATGGGCGTGGTTATGGCAAGCGCAGCTCCGGCGGTCGTGATCGCGGTGGAAGAGGTGTAAGAGCGGTGGGCGTGGAGAGCCGCGCGGCAGAGGCAAATAGGCAGCTCTTCTGGCTTATTATCGTGGGCACTATTCCAGCTGCAGTAATGGGCATAGCTCTAGAGGGTATCTTCAAGGCGTTGTTTGAATCCACGGCATCCGTTGCGGCATTTCTCATCCTTACGGGTATTCTCCTCTGGCTCGCTGAGCGGTTGAAGAGGGAGGATGTCCCGGTTGCGAGATTCAGCCTGCTCAGGGGCCTCCTGGTAGGGATAGCCCAGGGGTGCGCGATCGCTCCCGGCCTGTCGCGCTCAGGGTCGACGATAAGCGCGGCGCTGCTCCTCGGGCTCCCGAGGGATGAGGCCGCGCGTTATTCATTCCTGCTCTCGATCCCGGTTATCCTAGGCGCGGCTGTATTACAACTCAAGGATATCTTGGCGGCCGGGGCCGGTTTTGACGGGCTAGCGCTGCCGCTTATTGTTGGGCTGGTCGCCTCTGCTGTATCGGGTTACTTGGCCATACGCATTTTCCTATCAGTCGTAAGGCGTGGCCGCCTCACTATTTTCTCCTATTATTGCTGGGCCGTAGGGCTCATGGTGCTTGTGGCCCATCTCATTTTGGGCTGGATCTAAGGCGTCCTAAGGCGTCGATCCAGGTGAAGGTATACTGCTCACCAACCAATGTGCACCCATACGCCGGGCGGATGGATATGCACCACCAGGCACCGTATCCTGGTAAATTGTGAGGGGTAAAAACAATCAAAGAAGGAATACGGGTAGGTCTAATCGAATACCTTAGAAGATATGTGGCGGGGAATATGTGGGGCCAGAGCCCAGACCAGGGGTGATTTCGATGCCGAGGGGGGGCCGGCAGAGGCTGGCAGCGGGCAAGAAGGAAACAGCCGCCAGGGCTGTGCGCAGGAAAGCCATAAATGGGAAGAGCGGGAAGAGGTCGAGGTCGCAGGGCCGCACCAGGCCGAACGGAACGGGCCTCGCCGTGGAAGCGGCGGGAGTTCTTTTGATCGTTCTCTCCATCTTCTTCCTGGCCAGTCTTGCTGTGGGACCCTCGCAGAGGCCCGGCCTCGTGGGCCTCCTGGGGAGCGTGGTGGCCAGGGCGTTAAACGGGCTTGCCGGGACCGGAGCGTGGTTGCTTCCCGGTGCCACGGCCATGATGGCTATCGACATCATTGTCCGAAGACGGGGGGACGCCGCCGCCCATCTCGCAGGGGGGCTAATAATCCTCGCCAGTATTCTCAGCATCCTCGATCTCCTCGATGTAAGCGCAGGCACGACAGGTGCCGTTGTAAACCTCCTCCTCGTGCCGGTTTTCGGCCATCTGGGGAGCCTTGTGATGGCTGGCTTTGGCCTTATAGTTGGCGCGATGCTGGTGCTCGATACGAGACCGGGTAGCGCCATCAGGGGCTTTATCAAAGGGATGATTGCTCTAGTCGGGGGGATGACGCACGCTGCAGCCTGGGTCGTCTCAAATGGCCACAGGCTGGCGCGATCGGTCCTCCTGCCGGCTCTTGAAGGCCGGCAAGGCGAGGGGCAAGACGGCGCGAATAAAACCGCGAATGAGACCGGTGGGCGCGGCGGGGACCCGAGCGCCGTGGGGCGCACCGGTGGGCGCGCACACGAAGGCGGGGGTGGCGAGATACGCCTGGCCGGGGAACTGGCAACCAGGGGGCACCAGGATGAACCCTTGCCCGTGATCATTGAGCCCAGGATGCACGCGCCTGAGCCAGGCATCCCGCAAGCTGCTGTGATGGCTACGGTCGCTGCGGCCGCCGAGGCAGCGGAGGGGAAATCCTCGCCCCTGGCTGCGGGGGATGACAGCAACTATTGCCTCCCATCTCTTTCCTTGCTCAAGGGCCCCGCTCCCAGGAAGGCCGCAAGGGGCTCCGGGGGCTCTTCCGGGAGGGTTATAGAGCGTGCGCGGCTCCTTGAGGACACATTTCGCAGCTTTGGCGTCACGGCCAGGGTGGTTCAGATCAGCAAGGGGCCCGTTGTGACTCGGTATGAGGTCCAGCCGGGCTTCGGGGTCAAGGTGAGCAGGATCGTCAGCCTGGCTGATGACCTCGCGCTCGCCCTGGCATCATCGGGAATCCGCATAGAGGCCCCCATTCCGGGGAAGTCCGCGGTTGGCATCGAGGTTCCGAATAGCGAGATATCCATGGTCTATCTCCGTGACGTGCTGGAATCCGACGAATTCCAGAAGCGTGAGGGCCGCCTGACCATCGCCATCGGGAAGGACATCGCCGGAGGGCCAGTAGTGGCTGATCTGACAAGGCTTCTCCATGTTCTCGTGGCTGGCGCGACGGGCTCGGGGAAAAGCGTTTGCCTGAACACCCTAATAGCGAGCATTCTCTTCAAGGCCAAACCCGGCGAGGTTAAACTCCTGATGATAGACCCCAAGAGGGTTGAGCTTACAACATATGATGGAATCCCCCACCTTCTGAGCCCGGTGGTTACGGACGCGAGGGAGGCGGCTGGCTACCTCCGGTGGGTCGCCGGGGAGATGGATAAGCGGTATAAAAGATTCGCCGAGGTGGGCGTGCGCAATATAGAGAAGTATAATGAGTTTGTCGCCAGAATCACGGCGACGGGGACCGCGGCGAACGGCGAGGATGGCGGTGGCGGAGATAGAGATGGGGATGGGGACGACCTCAGGCCGCTCCCATATATCGTCGTTATCATCGATGAGCTCGGCGACTTGATGATGGTCGCGCAGAAGGATGTTGAGGATGTAGTCTGCCAGCTCGCCTTCATGGCCAGGGCTGCCGGCATTCACCTTATCCTGGCAACTCAGCGGCCGTCAGCCGACGTGATAACCGGGGTTATAAAGATGAACATTCCTTCGCGGATAGCGTTTGCGGTCCCTTCGCATGTCGACTCCAGGGTTATACTTGATACGGGCGGTGCTGAGAGGCTCCTTGGCAAGGGGGATATGCTCTTCTTCCCAGTTGGGGCGCCAAAGCCCATTCGCGTTCAGGGCGCGTATGTCTCGGATTCCGAGATCGAATCCATTGTGGAATTCGTCCGGAGCCAGGGAGAGCCAACCTATGAGGCTGAGAGCATAGGCCACGAGGCTGAGAGCGACGAGACCCTTGGCGAGGAGGACTCGCTGTTTGACGAGGCGGTGAGAATGGTTGTCGAGACCCAGGAGGCCTCAATATCCAAGCTCCAGCGGAGATTCAGGATAGGATATAACCGGGCGGCGCGCCTGATCGAAGCCATGGAGGCAAGGGGCATCGTCGGTCCATATGAGGGGAGCAGGCCACGCAAGGTCCTGGTATCGCCTGATAGGTTTACCTGTTCACGCCCAAGCACAAGGTAGACCACCATGCCGCCTGTGCGCGGCGTTAACAGCCCAACAGAGGGTGAGAACATCGTCCCGAGGATAAGGACGTCATCAGGGTAGCACCTCAGGGCGGAGGGTGCTGGTGAAGGGCGGCAATATGGGTGGCGGAGCAGGGCAGAGCAAGAACAAAGCTATGTTCGGGAGGCGGATTGAATGGAAGATGTTGGTGATATCAAAAACCTCAAAGACCTCGGAGATATCCTGAGAACCCGGAGGATCGCTAGAGGCCTCAGCCTTGAAGAGGCCCAGGGG
This sequence comes from Bacillota bacterium, assembly GCA_013178125.1. Taxonomy (NCBI): domain Bacteria; kingdom Bacillati; phylum Bacillota; species Bacillota bacterium. The sequence continues at coordinate 147,463 of JABLXJ010000004.1, forward strand.
GCGACTAAGATTCGCCAGCACCACCTGATGGCGATGGAGGCCGGGGATTTTGATGCGCTCCCGGGCGAGGTTTATGTGAGGGGGTTCCTGCGCACCTATGCAGGGTATATCGGCCTTGATAGTGAGAAGATCGTGGAACAATACAGGACCGTGAGGGGCCGGGTATTGCCGTCGGATAGGGCTGCGGGCGAGACTGTGGGGTCGTCGGAGGGCGCCTTGAAGCTTGTCCCAGGGAAGGGACAGGTCAGGGTAGCGGGTTTACGCCGCATGACGAACGTGGCACCCCTTGTGGTCGCGACTATTGTCATAATTGGGGGAATAGTAATTCATATTGTCGCATCAAGGCCGTCCGGGGAGGGTGAACGCCCACGGACGCAGGCGCCACCTCAGGCGACAGCCGCGGTGGTCACCGCGCCTAAGCCAGGTGGGCCCGCGCCCTCTGGACCGGGCGAGCCTGCGCCCTCGCCCCAGGGGCGGGTGGAGGCTCCCCCCGGGGTGTCCGGCCAGGACGCATCTAGCCAGAAGACTCCTGGCCAGGAGGTACCCAGCCAGGAGATGTCTGGCCAGGAAGCCGGCTCCCAGGAGCTGGGGAGGAAGATGGAGCAGGCGAGCCCGCAGGGTCCCGGGCCTCGGGCTCAGGGAGGGCAAGGGGATCAGCCAGCTCCGCAGCCCTCAGCGGCAGGCGAGGCGCCAGCGGAGAATGGGAGGGTCAAGGATGAAGCGAAACGTGAGCCGGGACATGAATTAAAGCATGAATTGAAGGTGGACATAACCCAGCGATGCTGGGTCCGGGTGGTGGCTGATGGCAGGGTGGTTTTTGAGAAGGTGATGAACCCTGGCGACAGCCGGACGTGGACTGCCAAAGAGCGTTTGAGAATCAAGGCTGGCAATGCGGCCGGAATAATCTTGACATATAACGATAAGAAGCTCGAATTCCTAGGGAAGCCAGGCCAGGTTAAAGAATGGTCATTCCCGCCCGCCCAGTCCTGAGTTGGGGACCGTCACATCCAGATAGTTCCAGATAAGCGCGTATAGTAGCAATAAATGGCCGTTTTTCTAGATTTTTTTCATACCACAGAAGGAAAACCTTGTAGTACATAGAATAAGAGTACAAGCAGACAGCGCAAGCCGCGTCATTACGCGGGTTTTCGCTGGAAGGATTATTACGGAGGTTTCGCAGGAGGAAAGGAGGGATAGAGCTTGAATAAGGCAGAGCTCATCTCCGACGTAGCGGAGAAGGTTGATCTGAAGAAGAAGGACGTTGAGCAGGTGGTGGGGGTGGTCTTCGATAGCATAAAGGATGCTCTCGCCCAGGGCGACAAGGTCCAGCTGGTCGGCTTCGGGACATTCGCCGTGAAGAAGCGCGCGGAACGGGTCGGCCGCAATCCGCAGACCGGCGAGGAGATCAGGATACCTGCGTCCATGGTTCCTGTCTTTAAGGCGGGAAAGGTTTTAAGGGATAGCGTGGCAAAGGCTTAAATACAGGGGCTCACGGAGCCATTTCAAGATCTCTGTGGCTTCAAGGTTAATGGAAATGGGTTACCAGGCGTGGGTGACCCATTTTTTTGACTTCCCTCCTGATTCCCGGGGGCAAGCCGAGCTCATTTTTCCCCTGCATCATATGGTAATATAAATATAAATATATAAAATGCACCACATGAAAAGCACCACATGCCAAGCTTCATCGAAGTGAGAATGGGGGTTACATGAAGATGGCTGTTGACTTGCACATCCATACCACCGCATCTGATGGGCGGCTTTCCCCCTCGGAAGTCGTTGAGGAGGCGTGCCGCGTAGGGCTGACGGCTATGGCCGTGGCGGATCATGACACCGTGGCAGGCGTTGAAGAGGCGGTATTCACAGCCTCCCGGCAGTGCGGCCTCAGGGTGATTCCAGCTCTTGAGCTTTCAACTGATATTGAAGCTTCGGAAGTCCACATATTGGGCTACTTTGTCGATATCAAGAACCCGCGGCTCCTGGGGAAGCTGGCGGAGCTCAGGCGGGCTCGCATCGACCGCGCAAAAAAGATGCTGGAGAAGTTGAAGCGCGCTGGGATCGACATTCCTTTTGAGGATGTGGCGAGCCTGGGAAAGGATGGTTTTGTCGGGCGGGGTCAGATCTTTCGCGCGATGATCAATGCTGGTTACATAAATCCTGCCGCGCCCCATCACGCCTTTGAATACTACCTGGGCAAGCACGGGGTGGCCTACGAAGAACACTACGGCCTCACCCCATATGATGCCGTGGATACGGTCTTGAATGCCGGGGGCATCCCGGTTATCGCCCACCCTGCAAGGACGGCAAGCGACGGGTTCATTGGCAAGCTGGTGGAGCATGGCTTGATGGGCATAGAGGCCTATTACCCCGGATATACACCTGACATAATACAATACTATCTGGATCTAGCCCGGACTTATAACCTCGTGGTTACGGGTGGCAGCGACTTTCACGGCCCGGCAGCTCACCAGCCGGTTGGTATAGGCGGGGTGTTGGTGCCGGATGAGGTGGTTAACAATTTATACCTTCGCATGAAGGAATAACGCCAGGAGTGGAGAATTAATAGTCAAGTATCAATGCCACGAGTAGGCGTAGGAGTAGGCGTATTCCTCCTCACGGTGAATTAGAAGGTTTACTGCGCTGAACTTCTGGGTTTCTGAGATAGGGCTCATATTCTGTTGTGAGATTTTGCCACGCTGGGTGAGCGCTTCAGGGGGTGGGTTGTCTGACTCTTGAGACTGTCGCACTAATCTGCGCATGTTTCAGCCTTGCCGCCTCCCTGGCCTGGAACAGGGTTCTGGCCATCAGATTGAGAAGGCAGGCTGTTGCCTTGCGCAAATCCGAGGAGAGGTATACCTGTCTCATCCAGAGCGCTCACAGCGGCATCGAGGAGGCAAAACGAAGAAACGAGGAGCTCAAGAGCCTGTATGCTGCCGGTTGCGTGGTTGCTTCGAAGCTCGACCTCGATGCTGTGTTAAGGGCGCTTCATGCGGTGGTACGTGACATGATGGATGCCTCCACCTTTTACGTGGCACTATATAATGAGAAAACAGGGGAAATAAAGTTTCAATATGTCGTAGATAATGACAAATCTGTCGAATCATTTACGATTAGCATCTCCGACGACAAGGGTTTCACGCCGGGCATAATCAAGACGCGCAAACCGATTTTTGTGCGGGACAGGCTTGCGGAGCCCGACAGTATGCCAGGGGAAGCTGTGCTTGGTGGGTACCAGGATGATAATATCCCGAGATCTATAATTGGCATACCCTTGATGATAGGCGACCGCGTCCTTGGTGTCCTGTCCGTCCAGAGTTCGAGCTACCTTTACGATGAAAATGATCTCCGGAGCTTGACCATCATCTCGGCCCAGGCGGCGGTCGCTATCGAGAATGCAAGGCTCTGCGACGAGCTAATGAAGAAAAACGAGGCACTCCAGCAGAGGGAAGAGGAGCTCCGGAAGGTGAATGAGGATCTGGATAGGGAGCTCGTTGAGCTTTCGCGGCTTCACAGGATCGCGCAGGAGCTGGCGATCACTGACCCCATAACGGGACTGCACAACTACCGATATTTCGAGGAGCATCTCGCTCAGGAGATCGAGAGGGCCCAGAGGTACCGGAGGGTTTTATCCCTGATCATGATCGATATAGACGATTTTAAGAGCTACAATGATACACATGGCCACCAGGCCGGTGACGCGGTGTTACGCGCTGTAGCCAGGATCATTGCGAGGAGCGTCCGCAGCACCGATATAGTTGCGAGGTATGGTGGCGAGGAGTTCGTTGTAGTCTTGATCGAGACGGAGAAGAAGAATGCCATCGAGGTCGCTGAAAAGATCAGAGCCCGCATAGCCTCCTACCGGTTCCCCAATGAGGAAACCCAGCCCTCCGGCATCCTCACAGTTAGCGTCGGGGTTGCGACCTACCCCGATGACGCCAGGACGAAATTCGACTTGATAAACGCAGCTGATATGGCCATGTATAGGAGTAAGAAGGAGGGGAGAAACAGGGTCTATTGTGCATGACCGCTCGCCCGTGTCCCGCGTGAGGTATTGAGAATAACCTGGCTGGCAAACCGGGTAATCAAATTTAGGTTTAAGGGGACTCTAACTAGCAGGAACTCGGAGGTTCTTGTAGAACTGCATATTCTAATTATGCCCCATGGGGGGAAGGAAATGGTCAGGGCTATCCTCTTCGATCTTAACGGCACCCTTTTTATTTAAATGATGAGATGAGTCGGACGGGAGGTGAGTCAAATGCCGCGTTGCTGTGGTGGGAAGACCGCAAAGAAGGACGAGGCCAAGAAGCAGCCAAAGGAGGCCGAATCAACCGCCAAGACGAGTTCAAAGTCCTCCTCGAAAAAGTAGGGGCCGGTGAGAAGAGAAGCGGGGGGCCGCGGGTGCGTCCCATCATGGGCGCTCAGTCAGGCCCCCGAGGCCCGAGGTGAACATGGGATGGGTTTGATGTTTACCCAGGCGGGATGCTGGGGCGCGCGGTGCGAAGTCGCGGAGGGAAGCATATGGCGAACGAACCGTACTGCACTGGGGATGAAGACTGGAGATGAAGTAGTTGACAAGGCGTGTTTATCGTTCAACCCGGGACCGGATGCTGGGCGGTGTGTGCGGTGGGCTTGCTGAATATTTTAATGTGGACCCGACGATAATGCGACTCCTGTGGGTGCTACTCGCTCTTGTACATGGTTTCGGGATCCTGGCATACATCGTGGCGTGGATCATAATTCCAGAGCTCCCGCCTGACGAGGCATCGCGCAGGGATGGCAGGGCGGACACCGGTGCCGGCCCTGACCTCGATGTGGTTCCAACGGCCGGCGGGGCGCCCGGGGACGGGGGTGGGGTCGGGGCGGCTGATTCCGACGATGGCGAGTCTCCGACGCACGAACATGAGGTTGAGGAGCGCGGTCCTACCGGCCATCAACCTGGAGACCGGCCTGAGAATCGTGACCCGAGAAATGGCTCGCGCCTTGTGGCTGTCATCCTGATCATCCTGGGGGCGTGGTTCCTTATGGCGAATCTCTGGCCCTGGGTCCAGGCTGAGCGTTTCTGGCCGGTTATATTGATCGCTGTCGGGATATTCCTCCTGGTCGGCGGCCGTGGGTCGAGCAGGTGAGAGGGGCGCTGGAAGGATATCGGTTGGAGGAAGGGGAAAGTAAAGGGGTTGCGTATCCAGGTTATCGTCAATCCAAGGGCGGGGCGGGGCAGGGGGAGGAGGGCCATCCCGGTTATCAAGGAAAAATTCAAGGACGCCGGTGTGGACTTCGATATCCACGTCACGCGCTTCGCCGGCGATGCGGTGGAGACCGCGAGAAGGGCGGCAGCCGGCAACTGTGATGTCGTGGTTGCTGCGGGGGGAGATGGCACAGCCAACGAGGTTGTAAATGGCATAGTTGATACGGGGGCCCGCTTTGGGGTGATCCCCTGCGGCACGGGAAATGATTTTGCAATTGGCCTCGGCATACCGAGGAATATCGCCAGAGCGTGCGATCTTATCCTGAATGGCACCTCGAATGGCGAGGTTAGACGGGTAGATATCGGTAAGGTGGCAGGACGCTATTTCATTGGCTCCGTTGGCATAGGCTTCGATGCCACTGTGGCGCTCGAGGCCAACCGGAGTATACCACTACTGCGCGGTCCTGTAGTCTACGCGATTGCGCTGCTGAAGGTGCTATCCACCTACAGAACAAGGAAAATGAGAATAGCGCTGGACGGGAATACTATCCACGTTACGCCGCTCCTCGTCGCGGTGACCAACGCCCCGACATATGGCGGCGGTATGCGCATCTCACCGAATGCCATCATGGACGATGGCTTATTTGATATCTGCGTCATAGGACAGATGAGGAGCATGGAGGCCCTCTATCATTTTCCGAAGGTCTTCAAGGGAAGCCATGCGAGGCTCGAGAAAGTAACCATGCTGCGGGGGCAGGATGTAACGGTGGATGCGGAGGAGGCCGTTCCATTTCACATGGACGGTGAGGTGATGACAGGTAAGCACCTTCATCTCGAGATCTTTCCTTCGGCTCTGGGCGTTATCTGCCCTGCCTGAACTCAGGAGCTCAGAGGTTAGTGTGTATAATACATAACCGCCGAAGCCCCCGGCTTTGATCCTAGTGAGGCCCAACTGACAGCTGACCGCCGGGTTGTGTTTTTATGGAGGAAGGCCTAATTGAAGGTTGGTATAGTCTCGCTCGGGTGCGCCAAGAACCTAGTTGATGCCGAGATCATGCTCGGCCTCTTGAAGGAGGCGGGGTATGATATAGTCGCAGATGAACAGGAGGCCGACGTGTTGATAGTCAATACATGCGGGTTTATTGAGCCTGCAAAGGAGGAGGCTATCGACACCATCCTCGACCTTGCGGCGTGGAAAGAAAGGGGAAATTGCAGGGTTCTGGTGGTTACGGGGTGCCTCTCGCAGAGGTACGGGCGTGAGCTCCTGGATGAGATGCCCGAGGTTGATGCGGTGGTTGGGACGGGCGAATTCAACAGGATAGCCGGGATAGTGGAGCGAGTCCTGGCCGGGGAGCGGGTATTTGCGGTAGGGGTTCCCGAGTTCATATACGATCACAGGATGCCGCGGCTGCTCTCAACCCCCGGGCATGTGGCCTATTTGAAGATCGCCGAGGGGTGCGAGAACCGCTGTTCGTATTGCGTGATCCCGGCCATCCGCGGCAGGTTCAGGAGCCGGCCGGTGGAGTCCATCATTGAAGAGGCCCGGGTGCTCGTAGGAGGTGGGGCACGGGAGCTAATCTTGATCGCGCAGGATACCACCAGGTATGGTCTTGATCTATACGGCAGGCCCTCCCTTGCGCACCTGCTGCGCGCACTCGTCAAGATTGACGGCCTAACCTGGGCTCGATTTTTATATACCCATCCAACCGGGTTTACGGACGAGCTTATAGAGACTGTTGCTGTGGAGAGCAAGATTTGCAGCTACATCGATATCCCATTGCAGCATATCGACGAGGAGATACTGAGGCGCATGAATCGCAGGCCTGGACCGCGAGAGATCGAGGAGCTTATAGCCAGGTTGAAGCGGGATATCCCGGACGTCACCATCCGGAGTTCATTCATAGTTGGCTTCCCTGGCGAGACCGAGGCTGCGTTCTCCAGGCTCCTGGATTTCATTCGGGATGTGAGGTTGGACAGGATTGGGGTTTTTAAATATTCGCCTGAGGAGGGCACACCCGCTGCCAGGATGCCGGGCAGCGTGCCGGAGGATGTCAAGGGCGCCCGTTACCGGAGGGTTATGGAGCTGGCCCGGCGCATCTCACGCGAGAAGAATGAAGAGAAGGTCGGGCGCGTGCTGGACGTCCTGATCGATGGGAGGGCCCCCGAGAGCGAGCTCTTGACGGTAGGCAGGTCCCAGGCGGAGGCTCCCGAGGTCGACGGGGTAATATATATTGGTAATGATCACCCACCTGTCGGGGCGATGAGAAGGGTAAAGATAACGCAGGCGGGTGATTATGACCTTGTGGGGGAGGTGATACCACCTGATCTTGGTTAGCTGCTTTTACCTTATATAGAGAAATAAGAGGTATAGAGATGATAATGAGGGACGAGACGAGTATTGAGGGAGAGGGACAAGAAGACGATGGTATCAGATTCTGAGAGTAGCAAGAAGTTCGATCCGTTCGAGATAGCCCAGTACCAGTACGATAGCGTCGTGGAGAAGATGGACATAGATGACGGCATCAAGGAGGTCATGCGCTATCCTGAGAGGGTCCTCTATGTATCTTTCCCAGTGAAGATGGATGATGGCAGCATAAGAGTCTTTCATGGATTCCGGGCCCAGCACAGCACGGCCAGGGGACCGGCCAAGGGCGGCATCAGGTTTCACCCCGATGTTACAATAGAGGAAGTTAAGGCCCTGGCAATGTGGATGACCTGGAAGTGCGCGACTGTAGGCATTCCCTTTGGTGGCGGCAAGGGCGGGGTCATATGCAACCCCAAGGAGATGTCCGCTGGGGAGCTCGAGCGCCTGACGCGCCGGTTTACCACGGAGCTCAGCGCGATAATAGGGCCGACGCGGGATATCCCGGCGCCCGATGTCTACACAAATGCCCAGACTATGGCATGGATCATGGATACATACAGCATGCACATGGGCGAGCCGGTGCCCGCCGTTGTTACCGGCAAGCCTCTCGCCATAGGCGGGTCGGCAGGGCGCAATGAAGCCACCGCCCGCGGCGTCCTTTTCGTGGTGCGTGAGGCATGCAGGCAGCTCGATACTCCTCTGGCCGGGATAAGGGTTGCGATTCAGGGGTTCGGGAACGCGGGCTCGATGGCTGCAAAGTTCTTTTTCGAGGAGGGCTGCAGGGTCGTGGCGGTAAGCGATTCAAAGGGAGGCATCTTCAACGCTAACGGCCTTGACATCCCGAAAGTTATGGTCCATAAGGAGAGGGCCGGGACCGTCCTCGGGGCAGAGGGTGGCGAGGAGATATCAAATGAGGCCTTGCTTGAACTTGATTGCGATATTCTCATCCCTGCTGCGCTCGAGAACCAGTTGACCGGGGAGAACGCGCCGCGCGTGAAGGCGAGGATAATAGCGGAGGCTGCCAACGGTCCAACAGCACCCGAGGCTGATCGTATACTCTTTGAGCGCGGGGTGACGGTGATCCCCGACATCCTTGCCAATGCGGGCGGGGTCACTGTCTCGTATTTTGAATGGGTCCAAAACCTCCAGGCGTCCTATTGGCCGGAGGATAAGGTCAACAAGCGGCTCGAGCTCATCATGACGCGGAGCTTCAAGGATGTATTCGATGTTGCGAGACAGCAGGGGGTGCCCATGCGAGAGGCAGCCTACATGGTAGCCATCAAGCGAGTTACAGAGGCCATAAAGGTCAGAGGCATCTACCCATAAGGCCTCGGAGTCTAATCTTCTAATCTAAATTCTAAATCGGGTCTAAACCGGGTGGATATCACGAAGCGGGCCGGGACTGGGATTCCCGACCCGCTTTTCGATTTGTAGCGTAATTTGCCACTTTTGCAGGAATCTCCCGAGGCCGTGTCGAAGAAACAATCTAGTGTCGACTCTACCTTTTGCCTTGACCTGACAGGACAGGATGGGATAGGGATCTGGCAGGATAAGGATGGGGTTGTATAGTATTGGATTAGGATAGGACATGCTGGGGGGTCTGTTAATGGTTGACATGTTAATTAAAGGCGGGCCGGTTATGATCCCGTTGCTCCTGTGCTCGGTGCTGGCTCTGGCGATTACCTTTGAACGCATATATTATCTCTGGAGGACGAGGACGGACCCTGAGCGCGCCCTGCAGGCCGTCACCCTTGCCCTCGAGCATGGCAGGATAGGTGATGCCATCGCGGCTGTGGAAAAATTCCGGGGGCAGATCGGGAGCCTCATGTCCGCGGCATTGGTCAGTTACGGCAAGGAGCGTGATGAGATCGAGGCAGCCATGAGGGCTGCGGGTGAAAAAGAGGTCTACAAAATGGAGAAGAGGGTCTCAGTGCTCGATATGCTCGTTACCATCTCACCCCTCCTGGGCCTTCTGGGGACCGTGACGGGAATTATAAAGAGCTTCAAGGTCCTCGCGACCTCCCCTCAGATATTGGATCCCGGTCAGCTCAGCGCCGGAATAGCCGAGGCCCTTATAACAACGGCGGCAGGCCTCATAATTGCCGTGCCTACGCTCGCCTTCCATACATATATCGTTGGCATTATCGACAGGCGAATCCTCGAGATGGACGAGTTCTCCAATGATTTGCTCGATATCCTGGCGTCCGAGGTGAAACGCGATGAGGTTCCATCGCAACTCCAAAAAGAAGCCTCGAATTGAAATGGTGCCGATGGTCGATGTGATGACCTTCCTCATAGTGTTCTTTATTCTCTTCACGACCTTCCGGACGAGCCCCATGGGGCTCCAGGTCAAGCTGCCGGCGGCTGTGACAGCGACCAAGCAGGAGACAACCAGGATCACGGTCACGATCGACGTAAGGGGCAACATATACTTCAACGATACCCGCACTACCATGGATGGCCTGGAGCAAAGGGTCAAGCGGCAGATTGCGCGGAATCGTAACAGCCTCGTCATCATAAAGGCTGACAGGGATGTGCGATATGCGAAACTGGTGGAAGTGATGGATGCGGTCAGGCGTGTTGGGGCTACGCGAGTCGCGCTCGCGGCGGAGAAACCCAGCTGACCGCCTGACCCCTATTAACCATATTGCCCGTATTGGCGGGTCAGCTGGCAAAAAGGCCTTTACAGGTTGGTGGGGTGGCATGAGATTGAACATCGCAAGGTCGAAGGGGAGTTCTGAAGGGGACAGCCTTCCCGTGGCTATTCTGGTTTCCATCGCCGTTCACGCGCTTTTGATCTGGCTCATACCTGTCTGGGAGCCAAAACAGGTTGCGATTTACCCCCTGGAATTCGGGGAGATATCACAGACCTTTTCTGAGACCAGGCGCGGCAAGCCTGCAATCAAGCATGGAACGCCGGCTGCCCATCTCCAGGCCGGGCCCCAGGCCAGGGTAAGGGTGGTGGAGGCAAAGCCAAAAACGGGACCCACGGTCGACGTTGTTAAGACCCCCCCTGACGTTGTTAAGGCTTCCCCTATTGATAAGGTTCCTATCAAGGAACCCCAAGTCAAGGAGGCTTCAGTCAGGGAGACCCGGGCAGAGGCCGTTGCAGCGGCAGGCGATGTTAACAGGAAAGCGGCTAAAACAGCTGTGCTCGAGGACAAAACCAGGGTGCTTACATCCGAACATGGCGATGAGAAGATTGCTGTAACCCAACCTCTCCCTGAGAAGCCGAGCGCGGATGTCAAAGGGGAGACCGGAGGGCATGCGTCACCGGGGGCTGGGGCCGCGGCCGTGGCCTCTGCGCCCGCAGTTCAACCTGGCGAGGGCCGGGGCGCGGCCAATAGTGAAGGCGGACAGGACCAGGGGGCTGCCGGCGTGGGCGGCGTTGATTATGGGACCGGGGAATCCCTTGTCGTCCGGGGCGTGCCTCCTGTCTACCCAAAGAATGCTCAGAACGAGGGGATCGAGGGCAGCGTTGACTTGAAGGTGCGCGTTGGCCCGGATGGCAATGTGCAAGGTGTAGATATAGTTGGGTCATCAACTGATGAGAGGCTAAACGAGGTATCTAAGAGGACAGTTAGTTCGGCCTGGAACTTCCGCCCCATCGGGAAACCCTATAGCGTGAAGGTGAAGGTTTCGTTCTCCGGGGGGCAAGTCAAAGTGATATTTGGCGGGGTCTCTGTCGCAGGCTGAGCCGCCTCCCCGTTACTTCCCGCAGGGCGTCGCAGGTGTCGCAGTGTGCGCTAACCCGGGCCAGGCAGCCGCAGAATAAAGGGTTAACGCCAGTCGAGGGGTGATCATGGTGGGGGTTTTTGCTGCTAGAGCGGGAAAAATCAGGATTTTGTTCCTGGGGTTGGTCGTTTCGGTCGCGATTTTCCTTTGTCAGTATGTGGCTGTATCAGCCATATGTAGTGCAGCGCCCAACCTTGCCCTGGCAAACGACTATATCAAGATATTCGTGAACACGGATGAGGATGCTATGGGTCGCTTCGCTGTGGACACCACCGGAGGCGACCCTGAAAATCCCAAGGATGATAACAAGCCCCTGGTCTACGGGAGGCCGAAACCGTGGACCTCATATACCAGCGTGAAGATTGACGGCAGGACCTATTGCTTCGGGGGCCCCACGGAGAAGCGCGCGGGTGCTGGTGCCGACTATGGTGAGTGCCTCAAGCCCCCGCACATAGGCAGTGGCAACACGATAGCGGCGACGTGGGGGTTTGGCGACATCGAGGTGACACAACAACTCCGGCCCGTTCGCAGCATCACGAGTGGCCTCTTCGATACGGCTGAGATCAGGTATATCGTGGCCAACAACGGGACCTCCACCCATGATGTTGGATTGAGGATCGTCCTCGATACAATGCTCGGCGCGAATGACGGCGCCCCCATGAGGGTCGGGGAGGCAGCCGTGACCACCGACACGATGTACGAGGGCAATGGTGTGCCGGATTTTTGGCAGGCGTTCGATTCGCTCAGCAACCCTGAAGTCACATCTCAGGGGACCCTCCGGGGGGGCGGGGCCACGCCGCCCGACAGGGTTTTCCTTACCAACTGGGGCAGCCTTGCAGATGGGGTTTGGGATTTCGATTTCCAGCCCGGCAGGGATTTCACCCGCAAGGGCGAGTATGAACTGGATAGCGCGGCCGCCCTCTTCTGGGACCCAAGGCCGCTTGGCCCCGGCGAGGAGCGAGAGTATATCACGCTCTATGGGCTTGGGGCGATCTCCATCGCGAGGGGCACCCTTTCCATAGGTGTGACCTCCCCTGCTGAGGTCGTCAAGGGGAGGGGTAGATCAGCAGCATTTCCCGTCATCTGCTATATTGAAAACACGGGAGATGCAGAGGCATACAAGGTGAACGTATCCATTCAGCTCCCCGAGGGGCTGAACCTTGTCAGCGGCCAGTCGCGGGACCGGCAGCTCGGAAACCTGCCAGCTGGAGCGACAACCCAGGTGGTATGGAATGTTGAGCCCCAGGCACAACCCGGCACCGTCCTGACCTACATGGTGAGGGTGACGGCTGAGAATGTCGAGGATAACCAGGTCAAGCGGACGGTCAGGATACTGGCGCCTGCCAGGCTTTCGGCAAAGCTCTCGGGCCCCGGGGCGCTCGGGATAAGGGATGAGAGGTACCACCCCAGTCCGTTCAAGGTGACCGGGACGATCAAGAATGTCGGCGATGCGCCGGCATATGGCCTCAAGGCGACGATTCTGCCGGGCCAGGGACTGGCGACAGCGCTCCGTGAGAAACCCTCGAAGCTGCTCGGATCGCTGGAGCCCGGCGAAACGTGTGATGTCGCCTGGCAGCTGGTTCCCGCAGGGGGAAAGGGGAATTTTAAGTATGATATGAAGGTCGAGTCCCCGAGCGCTGAGCCATCAACATCCAGCGGTAAAGTGAAGGTGCCCGAGCTCGAGCCCAAGGTTAGAGTCATCCTGGAATCCAGCGCCATCAAGGCGGGGGAGTTTTTCGCTGTCGACGTAATGGCGACGAACATAGGAGGCTTCAAGAGTTCAGATATTAGCATCTCCTATGATCCCAGGGTTCTCGAGGCCGTAAGCGTGTCGAGGGGAACCGTATTTGTGGAGGATGGTCGCCTTTTAAAATGGGATGAAGGGGTAATAGACAACTCGAAAGGGGTGATAAAGGGTATAAGGGGGGAGGTCGATTCGCCCCTTACTGCATGGGGCACGCTCTGCACGATCAACTTCAGGGCGAAGGCGCCGGGGGTGTCCCGTATTGAGTTACCGGGGCTTGAATTGAAGAATAGCCGCGGAGGGAAAATCGCCTTGACGATCGCTGATGGCAAGGTCAGTGTAAAATAAGACGGTGCCAGTGTAGTAATGTAGAATTGTATGGCCAATCGTGTATAGCAGGAGTGTGCAAGTGTGAGAGGGTAATCTAGAGGCGAATATGGAGGGGGTAACATGCGCAAGCGTAAGCTGCCGGTGAATAGTCGCGCCGTTCTTACATCCACTCATTTGGGTTTACTTGTCTCGATTCTCTTCCTGACCGGGGTTCTCCTGGCCTCCTTGAGCTTGAGCGTCTTTGCAGAGCAAATCAAGGATGTCTCGCCGGATCATTGGGCATACCAGAGTGTAAAACTGCTCGTGGATAAGGGCTATATCTCACTTTACCAGGATGGCACCTTCCAGGGGAATAAGCCCGTGGACAGGTATTCGCTCGCCGCTATCGTAGCCAAGATCTTGAATGATATAGCGTCGGGGAAGGTCGCGGCATCGACGGAGGACGTCCAGGTCCTGCGGAAGCTCGCGAACGAATTCAGGGAGGAGCTCGTAAGCCTTACAGCCGAAACGCAAAACCTCGGGAGCAAGTTGAGCGCCAGTGAGAAGGCGATCGCTGTGGTCCGCGAGGATGCTGCCAAGGCGATTTACGCGAACCAGAAGACCCAGGCAGACGTTCAAAAGACACAGATGGATGTCCAGAAGACGCAGGCGGATGTCCAGAAACTACAGGCTGCGCTTCAGAATACGCAGGCTGATGTCGCGAAGGCCCAGGATGATATCCAGGGGAACCGGGCTGAAATCCAAAAGGTGCAGGCGGAGGTGCAGGGCATCCTGGCAGACATCGCGAAGAGCGCGGAGAGGCTGGGTGCTGTCGGAGAGAGAGTGGCCGGCCTCGAGGATAAGGCATCTGCGCTCGACGCGCGGCTCGCTGCCGGGGATGCTGAGCGCAGCAAACTGAAGGAGATGGTCGATGATCTCGCGGCGACCCTCGCCAGGGCGGGTCAGAACCTCGATGAACTGGGGACCAAGCTCGGCGCGTCGGATGAGGCAAGGTCGACTCTTGCTGAGAAATTATCGGCTACGGAGGCTCGCCTCGCCGAGGCTGACAAGAAGCTCGAGGATCGGGTTGGAGGCGCGGAGGAGGCCATCTCCAGGATAAGCGACGAGGTTGCCGGGCTCGAGTCGGGCCTGTCAGCCGCAAGCAAGGAAATTGCCGGTGCAAAGGACGAGCTTGCAGCGACCAGGCAGGATCTGGCGCGCCTCTCTCAGGATTTTGGGGCGGCCCGGGAGGAGCTCGGGAGCAGCATAGACTCACAGGGGAAAGACATCGCCGCCGCCAGGGAGAAGCTCGAGGCGCTCGAGGCTGAGGTCAAGAGCCTGGAGCCGCGGATAACTTCGAAGCTTGCGCCCAGAATCGATGGCATTGATGAGAGGCTCACAGATCTCGAGGCAAGGACCTCTGCTGTTGAGGGTGAGGTTGGAAGCATCAAGGCATCAGTGAAGGGCCTTGAGACCAGGATTGCAGGTGTAGAGCAGGCGGTCGCCTCGGAGCGCGTATCCAGGAGCTCGGCGAGTAGCGCGCTCGAGGCCAGGCTGGACCAGCTTTCTGCTGATTTCGACCAGTACAGGGCCAGCACGGATAAGGAGCTCAAGGGGTTGAAGCAAACCAATAGCATGTTGACGGTGGCGCTGGTTCTGGTGGGGCTGCTGGGGCTCGCGGGCAAGTAGGGTGATCCTCCATTGCGCGCCACTCTAGCCCGCCCGGTGGGATAGAGGTGCATCGTCCTATACGTCTCACGTAGTAGAGCATCCCACGTAGGAGGTAAGTAAGTAGTCTGCGAGCGAATTGACCCGGTCCGGTTGCTGTCCTGCGCGAGGCGAGTTAGCGGAGTCCGGCAGGCGCCACACGGCGCCTGCGCGGCACGCGCCACACGGCGCATTGCCGCGGGACCGGACGGAGCAACGAAGCCGAGCGCTAGGACAGCCGGACCGCGTCACCTGAGCGAGCAGACTACTTACTTACCTCTTCAGCCGGGCGGGGTAGAGTGCACCACCAGGTCAATGCGGGGAATCCCCTACCCCCGCAAGTGGCACGTATCATTCAGCACGCAGAGCCTTGGAATCCCGCCATCATACCTCGCCACGCTCACGCTCGCGTTTGCAATATCAAGCCGCCGCCGGTGATCCAGGCTCATCCCAAGCATGGAGCACAACATGACCTTCAGGGGTCCAGCGTGGCTCACCACGCACAGGGTCTCGCCCCGGTGATGCTCCACCAGCTCCTCGAGCTTCGGCACGGTGCGCCGCCTCACATCCTCGTATGACTCTCCCCCCGGGAAGGCCACGGTAGCCTGGTTGCTGATCCACAGCTTGAAGAATTCAGGGTCCATCTCCTTCGCCTCTTCCATGCTATGCCCCTGCCATCTCCCCACATCTACTTCCCGGAATTCCGGCACTACAGTCGGCTCCAGGCCATGAAGCTCGGCGATAGCGCGGGCCGTCGCCAGGGCCCTGCCGAGGTCGCTCGTATAGACGGCTTTGATGTCGTCGCCCGAGAGCCGCACCGCAACCCTCCGGGCTTGCTCGCGACCTTTTTCGTTGAGAGGGATATCGAGGTGCCCCTGGTACCTGTTGGTTTTATTCCATTCAGTCTGAGCATGTCTAACCAGTATGACCTTCGTGGCCATGGGAATCATCCTTTCGAGCATGCCGTTCAGGTCATGCGCAGCCTCCAGGCAACCACCCTCCCCGGGATCCACTATTATCAGCATGTTTCATGGTGTAGGAAATATCCGTGACGGAAATACTGCAGATGAGAGGAAGGCATGCTCTTACGAAGAATATTATGTTATAGTATTATCCGCAAAAGGACTGGTTTTTGAATCATGGATTCGACCCATAAAGTTGGCCCGGTCGATCCCATTACCGGCATTATTGAAACCGAAACTGAAAAGGTTGATCTGAAAGGCCTCCTTCCCGGTGAACTGGGAGACTTCGTTGCGAAGCTCGGCGAGGCCAGGTATCGAGGGCTACAAATCTTTCAATGGATTCACCAAAAACAAGCGAACTCCTTCGACGAAATGACCAACTTACCTAAAGAACTTCGCAACCGCCTGGCAGAGGTGGCGTCCCTTACAAACCTCTCCGAGCTTGCGAGGCAGGTCTCGGAGGATGGCACCATCAAATTCCTCTTCGGCCTGGCTGATGGCAATGCAGTTGAGGCTGTGCGCATGGAATACGAGCATGGTCTTGCGGCATGCGTCTCGACTCAGGTTGGATGCAGGATGGGGTGCGCCTTCTGCGCCACAGGCTATGGCGGATTTGAGAGGGACCTCAGGACGGGGGAGATCGTCGACCAGGTTTTGCAGATCCAGAGGGATTTGAGGGTTCGGGTGGGTGCGGCGCGGGATGGCGAGAAGCAGGAGAGCGCGCGGGGACATGGGGAACGGAGGGTTGGCAATGTCGTCTTGATGGGATCGGGCGAGCCCCTGGATAACTACGACGCCTCGGTGAAGTTTATGCGCATACTAAATGACCCGGATGGGTTGGGCATAAGCTACAGGAGGATCACGCTTTCCACCTGCGGGCTCGTGCCCGGGATCAGGAGGCTCGCCGGCGAGGGCCTGTCCATAACCCTGTCAGTATCCCTGCACGCTACGAGCGATGAGCTCCGGGATGAGCTCGTGCCGATCAACAGGCGGTTTTGTATAGCTGAGCTGATGCAGGCGTGCAGGGAGTATGCGGAGTCGACCGGGCGAAGGGTGACGTTCGAATATATCCTCATAAAGGGGGTGAATGACGGCGATGCTGACGCCGTAGCGCTTGCCGGCCTGGTTGCGGGCTTTCCCTCGCACGTCAACCTCATCCCCCTGAACCCCGTTGATTCTGCGGAATTTGAGAGGCCCGAGCCTTTCAGAGTGCGGCGGTTTCAAAGGATTCTCGAGGATCATGGCGTCCAGGCAACCATTCGTAGAGAGCTCGGGAGCGACATAGATGCTGCCTGCGGCCAGCTGCGAAGCCGTTCCTTATGGAGGGGTTGAAATGGGACCCTTTGTGAGATTTGAACGACTGGTGGAGTGCATTGTCGAGGGCCTCTTCCGGCGGGCCCGGGTTGCCGGGACGCATCCGGTTGAGATCGCGAGGCATATCATCCGCAAGATGGAGGACGAGCGCCGGATAAGCGTCTCCAGAGTGTATGTCCCGAACGAGTATATCGTTCATCTGAACCCCGGCGACCTCGCAAGGGTCGAGCCCCTTGGCTACACCCTGTCGTCCGAGCTCTCGGGTCATGTGAGAGATCGCGCTGGGCGTTATGGTTACGCCTTTATCGGTCCGGTCGAGGTCAGGTTCGTCGGCGACCCGGACATGGATGTTGGTGCCATTATGGTAGATGGCAGGTTCGTCGAGGGCGACCTGGAGGTGACAGATCGCTCATCCCTTCGCACCGTAATCGCGATCGCCGGCAGCGAGGTGAGCAGGCTTCCAACCGGCGAGGACATCAGCGAAGATACCAGCATCAACCCGAGCCCCGGGGAGGGCGCGCAGACCCAGGTCTTCAGCGGGATGAGCTCGAGAGGCGGTTCCGGTGAGGAAGGGAGGAAGCCCCATGCCGCGCGCCTGGTGGTGGAACGGGGCGACCGGCTGGGGGAGGAGTTTGGGCTTACGGAGGGGGTTACAATCATTGGGCGCAGGAAGTCGAGCGATGTGGTTCTCGAGGATCCCAGCACATCGAGGGACCACGCTGAGGTGCGGTACGAGAGGGATGGCTTCGTCCTTGTCGACTGCGGCAGCACCAACGGGACCTTTGTGAACGGGAAGAGGATCGAGCGCCATGTTTTGCAGGATGGCGACCTGATCCGGGTGGGCAAGACCCTTTTCCGCTTCAGGGTGGTGTGAAAAGTGGCTCTGGTTTTCCTGGCGTTGAAATTCGCGCTCATAGCCCTCATCTATGTCTTTCTTTACCAGATTATCAGGGCGATACAGCTGGATATGGGATATGGATTGAGGTCGGGGCGGCCCGGCATAGAAGTAGAGGTTCCCGGCGAGGAAGAAGGTGGAGGCACCCGGGGCTTCCCTGCCGTGATGGAGGGCGGCGATGAGGGCAGGCCGCCAGGCGGAGCGGAGCCAGGCCCGGGGCTCTACGTTGTGGGCGAGCACGGGGAGTTCCCGCCAGGCGCTTTTTTTGCGATCGACCCTTTGACTGACATCGTAGTGTCCCTCGGGCGCGGGCCGGGCAATATTATATCGATCCCGGACCCTTATGTTTCCGCAGTCCATGCAAGGATCGTGAGGAGGGGGGAGGGCTACTGGCTGGAGGACCTTGGGAGCAGGAATGGGACTTTTGTGAACGGGAAGAGGGTATCCCGCGCTGTGCGCCTTCGTCCTGGCGATACTATCACAGTCGGCGATACCACCTTTCAATTCAGGGGGGTGAGGTAGATGCAGGCTGCGGCGCTTACCGACGTTGGCATGGTCAGAGAGCAAAACGAAGACGCATTTTACCTCGGTGAGAACGTTTTCGCCGTTGCGGATGGCATGGGGGGGCATTACGCCGGCGAGGTGGCGAGCGGGATAGCCATCAGGATGCTCAGGGAAACTAACCCTAATGGCTCATCGAATCCTGAGAATCCTGAGAGCTGGCTCCGGTCCCTCATCAGCGACATAAACGCGGAGATATTCAGGCAGGCGAGCATCCACCCGGGTTATATAGGGATGGGGACGACCCTGACGGTGCTCCTCATGGGCGATAACTGGGCTTATATAGGCCATGTCGGGGATAGCCGGGCCTATCTCCTGAGGGATGGCATGATCCGCCAGCTGACGGATGATCATTCGGTCGTTGGGGAGCTTTTGAGAAGAGGGGTGCTGACCAGAGAGGAGGCCAGATTTCACCCCCAGAGGAATATAATCACCAGGGCGCTTGGCACCTTTCCACACATTGATATCGATATACTAAGCCTGGATACCAGGCCGGGAGACAGGCTCCTTCTCTGCACGGATGGCCTCACCGGCGCCATAAGCGACGAGGAGCTGGCAGATATCCTGCTCGCGGCCCACGACCCTGAGCAGGCCTGTAAAGCCCTGATTGAGGCGGCCAACGAGGGGGGCGGGCATGACAACACAACGGTGGTTGTAGTATACTGTTCATGAGTATGCTGTCCATGAGTGGGGGTGAGCGATGCGTGGGGGTCAGGCTCGTTGGGTTCGCCCTCTTCCCGGTCATCCTGGGCGGGGCCACAGTAGAACTCGTCTCGCGCTCCTGGGAGGGTCAGGTTCCCATGAGTTGGGCGCTCTGGCCCCTGTATGCACTCTGCTCCCTTGCCGCATATTACCTGGGGGGAGGACATAAGGGCCGGCTGGAGCCGGTAATCTTTCCGGTGGTGGTCTTCTTGACGGGGTTTGGCATAATTGAAACATACAGGCTGCGGCCGGACCTGGCCTGGCGGCAGTTCTCATGGGTCATGATAGGGCTCGCCCTCCTGGTCGCGCTGGGCATCTTCCTGAGGGATTACGGCGACCTCCAGCGGTATGAATACCTGTGGGGTGTTTTGAGCGTGGTCCTTCTAGCGCTCACGATCGTCTTCGGCAAGTCAGCGGGCGGGGCGAGGGCCTGGCTCGGTATGGGAAGATTCCGTTTTGAGCCCTCCGAGTTTGTAAAGATATTCATCATAATCTTCCTGGCCTCTTACTTGAACGATGCAGGAAAGGCGTTCATGATCCCGACGCGCCGCCTGTGGAGGATATGGGCACCGGAGCTTGCCTACGTTGGCCCGCTCATCGTGATGTGGGGCCTGTCCTTTTCGCTCCTGATTCTACAGAAGGATCTCGGAGCCGCGTTTCTTTTCTTCGGGGTTTTCCTGTCGATGCTCTACGTTGCGAGCGGGCGGCCGTCGTATGTTATTTTTGGGCTCATGCTATTGATTCTCGGTGGTGTGGTGAGCTATCATTTATTTGACCACGTCCGGGTCCGGATGGACATGTGGATCAACCCGTGGGCTGATGTGGACGGCAGGGGTTACCAGATAGTCCAGGCCCTTTTCGCCCTGGGATCCGGCGGGATTTTCGGGTCGGGCCTAGGCCTGGGACATCCCTCGGTGATTCCAGCCGTGGAGACGGACTTCGTCTTTGCGTCGCTGTGTGAGGAGCTTGGGTTTGCAGCTGGGGCGGCGATAATCGCCCTCTATCTTGTCCTGACTTACAGGGGGCTCAGGGTGGCTCTGAGAGCTCGAGATGAGTTCGGGAGCTTGCTTGCGACCGGTCTCGCCTCGCTGCTGGGGCTCCAGGCGCTTACAATAATAGGCGGCGTCCTGAGGCTCGTCCCTCTCACCGGCGTCACGATGCCATTCTTGAGCTACGGGGGGAGCTCCCTCATCTCGAGCTTCCTTGCAGTTGGTTTATTATCGAATGTAGCCCGGCATGGCAGGGGGGCGGATGGATAGAGATGCGTGATGGCGATGCGTGACGCGGGCGCCGGGGTCCAGGCGCGGATTCGACGCCTTTTGAATATGTTCATGTGGGCGTTTATTGGCCTTGCCATCGGGCTCGCGTATATCGTCGGGTGGCGCGGCAATTACCTGGCGATGCACGCGCGAAACCCCCGTCAGGTCGCGATCGAGAAGTCAATTGAGCGGGGAGGAATATATGCCGCGAATGGCGAGGTCCTCGCCGGGAATAAGCTAGCTGGGAGGCCGCCAGGGCGCACATTAAGGGTCTATTTCGGCCCCAGATCCCTGGTGCATATTGTGGGCTACAGCCACGATAGATATGGAAAGACCGGTATTGAACTGGCGCTCAACAGCCAGCTGCTGGGGCTCCCGCCCGGGTTTTTGGGTGTGCCGGTCGTGGGCCTGGTCCCCGGTCCGGGCTCCAGGCAACCGCAGCCGCGAGGGGCAGGGGTGCGAAGACAGGGTGAGAAGCCGCGGGGGAATGACATCATCCTGACGATAGATCCGGAGCTGCAGGCCGCAGCCGAGGCTGCTCTCGGGCGCAGGAATGGTGCGGTTGTTGTCCTCGACCCCGCCACCGGGGCGGTGCTTGCCTCCGTGAGCTATCCTGCTTTTGATGCAAATAGGCTCGATGCCGTCTGGCCCGATATAACTCAGGACCCTTCGAGCCCGTTCATAAACCGCGCCACATCAGGGCTTTACCCGCCGGGCTCGGTCTTCAAGATCATAGTTGCAAGCGCGGCGATTGAGACGGGGCTTGTCGGACCAGAGGATATGTTTGTGTGCAACGGGAGCATAGATGTAAATGGCCGGAGGATATCGTGCCCGGGCGGCAGGGCCCACGGCAGGGTTAACCTGGCGTCAGCCCTCGCCCTCTCGTGCAACGTCGCATTTATACAGGTCGCCCGGAAAATGGGGGGCAGGAGGCTCTCTGATTTCGCGCGGCGGTTTGGTTTCAATAGAGAGATACCGTTTGATCTTCATGTAAACGAAGGTAGATTTCCGACCTTTCGCGGTGAGGGCAGCACCGGTGATCCCGGTGGTGCAGGTGCCAGGAACGGTGCAGACGCCAGGGACGGCGCAGGCGACAATGAAAACCTGCTCGCGGAGGCCGCCATAGGCCAGGGCCCCGTGCTTGTCACGCCGCTGCACATGGCCATGATCGCGGCGGCTATAGCAAATCGCGGGGTGATGATGCGGCCGTACGTCGTTTCCCTGGTGAGGAGGGGCGGGAGCAGCGAGACGCTCTGGCGATATGTGCCGGGCAGGGTATCGCGCGCCGTTTCGATCAACACGGCGGCGAGGATGAGGGACTTGCTGGTCGACGCTGTGGAATCAGGCACAGGGTGGCGCTCAGCCATCGAGGGCATATCCGTCGCCGGCAAGACGGGCACGGCCCAGAACCCCGAGGGCGCCCCGCACGCATGGTTTGTCGGCTTTGCGCCGGCCGAGAAGCCCAGGTTTGTGATAAGCGTCATCGTGGAGAATGGCGGCCCGGGCGGATCTGTGGCGGCACCGGTCGCCAGGCGAGTCCTGGAGTTTGCTCTCCACCGGGAGGAGGGAGTTTTCCATGGTCGGCGAAATGCTGGGGAATAGATATAGCATCCTCGAGAAGCTGGGCGAGGGTGGCATGGCCATCGTCTACAAGGCCCAGTGCACACTCTTGAATAGAATAGTGGCCGTGAAGGTGCTGCGCCCTCAATATGCAAACGATGAGGAATTCGTTGAGAGGTTCAGGCGAGAGGCCCGGGCTGCAGCAGGCCTTTCCCACCCGAACATTGTGAGTATTTACGATGTTGGCCAAGATGGGGACAGGTATTATATAGTTATGGAATACGTCAAGGGTAAGAGCCTGAAGGATATGATCCGGCAGGCGGGGCCCCTGGCGCCGCCGCGCGCCGCCTGGATAGCTTTTCAGATAGCTGAGGCCCTTGACCATGCGCATCGCAACAACATAATTCATAGGGATATCAAGCCGCATAACATACTGGTAACCGAAAACGGCATGGTCAAGGTCGCGGATTTTGGCATTGCCCGGGCGGCGAGTACGGAGACCCTGACAGAGACGGGCATCGTTATAGGGACCGTGAGCTATTTCTCCCCCGAGCAGGCCAGAGGCGCATCTGCTGGCGTTGCGTCGGATATATATTCGCTCGGCGTGGTCTTGTACGAGATGCTGACGGGCAGGGTCCCCTTCAGGGGGGAGAGCCCGATCTCTATAGCCCTGAAGCACCTCCAGGAGAAGCCTGATCCTCCGCGCTCTCTAAATCCTGATATTCCTGCGGGCCTGGAGAGGGTAGCCCTGAAGGCCCTCGAGAAGGATCCATCCAGGCGTTACACGAGCGCATCAGATATGGCGGCCGATCTCGAGCGCTTCATCGGGCTCGACGGCTCGCCTGTCTTGATCCCGGATGGTATGATGGCAGAGGACCTCCCCACGCAGGTTATGACCACGCAGGCGCTCGGGATGGGCAGAAGCACTGGGAACCCGCCGGTATCGCGAGGAGGTGCGGAGGCTATTTCGCGAAGGGATAAGGCTAGGAAGGCAGATAGAAGGGGTCTGAACGCTATTATCTGGGCCTTCGTTATTGTGATATCCATGCTATCCCTTGGCGTGCTGGGGGCGGTCAAGATCCCGGAGTGGCTCTACGTCCAGGATGTCAAGGTCCCCAATTTTGTCGGTAAGACAATTGAGGAGGCGCGGGCGCTGGCTTCCGAGGCGAAGATACGCCTTGATGACGCGGAGAAGCGCTACGATGATAAAGTGGAAGCGGGGCGCATAATATCTCAAAGGCCCCAGGCCGCGGAGAAAGTCAAAATGAATGGCAGGGTCTACGTGGTTGTAAGCCTGGGCAAGGAGATGGTCGAGGTCCCGGATCTCAGGGGCCTATCCGTGAGGGAGGCGGAGCTGAGGCTCGAGAATCTCGAGCTATCCCTGGGAACCCAGCAGGAGGATTTCAGCGCCGATATCCCGGAGGGAAGGATCGCAGCTCAGTCACCGGACCCGGGAACCAGGGTCGAGAAACATATCCCCGTGGATGTGGTGATAAGCAAGGGACCCGAGCCTGCTAAGATCGCGGTGCCTGATCTTACAGGCAAGACCCTGGAGGATGCCGCAAGCCAGCTCAGGAGCCTCGGGCTTGTCACTGGCAAGGTTGATCGCGAACCCCATGATCGCCTGCGCCGGGGGCTGATCATCAGCCAGTACCCGCCTGCCGGCGCCGAGGTTGACAAGGATACACCCGTGGATTTCGTAGTCAGCGCAGGCCCTGGGCCTGGCCCGGGGTTGGGAGCCGGCCAGGACCAGGGATCTAGAAGCGAGAGCGACCAGGGCGCGAGCGAAAGCGATGCCCAGACGCCGACGGTGACGGTAGTGTCAGCTACGATCCCATCCGGACATGAGCTGCAGGAGCTCAGGATAGTAGTAAACGACTACTATGGCGAGCGAGAGGTCTATAGGGGTATGCACTCCCCCGGGGAAAAAGTGGAGCAGAAGGTGGTCGGTTATGGCCAGCGAATACGCGTACGGGTTTACATCGATGGCATTCTTTACAGGGATGAGTGGGTTAAGGGTTAAAGGGTTAGGATAATTATGAATTCGAAGCGATGGCCCCCCAGTAGTAAACAACAAATTATTCAACAGCTTGCCCAACAGCCTGTCGCTGTCGGCGGGCCTGAAGCTGTCGGGGCATCAAGCAGCCCCGGGGCGGGGCCGGCGGGCATGGTCGTAAAGGCATATGGCGGTTACTTCTACGTACGTGCGGGGGACCGGGTGATCGAGTGCACTGTCCGCGGGCGGTTGAAGAAGGATAAAAGGGAGGT
This sequence comes from Bacillota bacterium, assembly GCA_013178125.1. Taxonomy (NCBI): domain Bacteria; kingdom Bacillati; phylum Bacillota; species Bacillota bacterium. The sequence goes on from JABLXJ010000004.1 coordinate 172,026, forward strand.
CCTGGTTGGCGATGTAGTTCGCTTCTCAGGGGTTGGCGACCGCCGAGGCGTGATCGAGGAGGTGCTCCCGAGGAAGACGAGGCTTCTCCGCCCGCCCATCGCCAACGTGGATCAGGCCGTTATCGTGAGCGCTGTTTCAAACCCGGAGCCCGACTTCGGGTTGATCGACAGGCTCCTCGTCCTTGCCGAGTGCGAATCCCTCGAGATCCTTGTTTGCTTCAACAAGGTGGACCTGGTCACCCGGTACAGGGCGGATAAGGTGGTTCGCCCATACAGGGCTGCGGGGTACCGGGTGCTCAAGACGAGCGCAAAGACGGGCGCCGGGGTGCGGCGGCTTTCGAGGGCCCTTGCTGGGCGGATATCGGTCTTCGCCGGCGCGTCGGGCGTCGGGAAGTCCGCCCTCCTCAATGCCGTCCAGCCGGGTTTCCGCCTCAAGACGGGAGAGATAAGCCAGAAGCTCGAGAGGGGGCGCCACACGACAAGGCATGTTGAGCTGCTGGAGCTTGATTCTGGCGGGCTGGTGGCTGACGCCCCGGGCTTCAGCCGGCTCAGCCTGAGCGGCATCACCCCTGAAGAGCTCAGTTCGCTCTTCCCCGAGATTCAGCGCTTTACCGGGCAGTGCAAGTTCACAGGTTGCGTGCATGACCGTGAGCCCTGGTGCGCCGTCAAGGAGGCCGTAACAAGGGGAGAGATTTGCGAGGACAGGTACAACCATTACCTAGACTTTCTTCGTGAGGTAACAGAGCTTGCTAGATTGCAGAGGGAGGGGCGGGGCATTGATAAAGATAGCACCTTCGATTCTTTCCAGTGATTTTTCCAGGCTCGCCGAGGAGGTGGCCTCGGTGAGGAACGCTGACCTCCTCCATGTCGATATCATGGATGGCCATTTCGTGCCCAACATAACCATCGGCCCGCCTGTGGTGAGGTGCCTCCGGCCTAGGACACACTTGCCAATGGATGTCCATCTCATGATTGAGAGGCCGGAGAATTATATCAGCCAGTTTGCCGATGCCGGGGCCGATTTCCTCACGATCCACGCCGAAGCAACTGTCCACCTGAACAGGGCATTGAAGATGGTGGCCGAGAACGGGGTGAAGGTAGGGGTCGCTCTCAATCCAGCCACCCCCTTGTGCTTCATCGAGGATGTGCTCGACCTGGTGGATATGATCTTGATAATGACTGTAAACCCGGGTTTCGGCGGCCAGGAGTTCATAGAGAGCTCGCTGGACAGGATAGCCCGCGCGCGTGCCATGGTAGAGCGATCCGGGAGGGATATCGATATTGAAGTTGACGGCGGGATTGGAAACGGCACGGCGCCGCTCGTGGTGAATGCCGGGGCTAATGTCCTCGTTGCGGGGCAGGCGATATTCGGAGCGGATTCGCCGGCAAAGGCCATCGACGACCTGAGGAGAACTGTGGGATCATTGCCGGGCGCCTTACGCGCGCGCGTATAGTCGGTCACCCGGGAATCGGTTCCCCGGGGCCTTTTCTCCCCGTGGCAGTCCCCCGGGATGCATGGGATCTTCCAGGATATGTATGGAGTCTTCAGGGATAAGAGGTGGTGGCAGTTTGAAGCTCAAGGGCCTGAACGTCTCCGTTATTGTCGGCGCCTTTGTCATAACCCTCGGCATTATAGTGGGGATGAGGTATCTCGCCTTCAGGACGCAGGTCGAAAAACCCTTAAGGGACTTCCTGCGGAATTCCCGCGTTGTCAGGTCCTATTCCATAACGGAGACGAAGGCTGGCTCTGTGCTCGAGGTTACCCTGGCTGACGTTGATGACCTGCGCGAGACTTATCTCGATCTCAGGGACGGCGCGCGTTCCATATTGGGCCACAGACTGAAGGCTGTCGTCGTCAAAGACGCCTGGACGAAGGAGCTTGGCGAGGTATACTATCGAGCACATTTCGCCATATATGAGGCGATTTCCACCGGGAATTTTCGGGATATGGCCGTGTCTATCGGTGCTGAGGCGAAAAAGGCCCGGTTGGACAGGTACAGGGTGCGCGTCGATGGTGATAACGTCTACCTTCAACTCCACAAAGGCCCGCATTACCTCTATGAAATCGTACCTCGGGTGGCTTTTCAGCCTCCTATATCCATCCCGGCGCAAACAGGGGCCGGTGGTGCAGGCCCTGGCCCGTGGTGAATAGCGGTAAGCAGCGAGTTGCGAGGCCCGACCTCTTCCAGGGATTGGCGGCTGGTCTTCCTAGCTTGCCGGGCGAGCTTATGATATAATGTACAGGACGTTTAGTTATGTAAACCTGAAGAAGAGGGAAGGGAGCTTGGTATGCTTAGGGAGATCGGTATAGGTGCCGGCCTGGCCGGCCTCATATACTTGATGCTCAGTGGATACGATCTCAGCTCGCTTTTTATTTTGGGAGGCATAGTCTCCCTCCTCTATTTCCTCCAGGCCAATAATGGTATAAACGGGATAGGGAAGAGGTTTTCGACCCTCGGGACCGGCGAGGCCATCCAGGGTATGAGCCTGATTACCTTTAACGATATCGGCGGGCAGGAATCGGCAAAACGGGAGCTTGTTGAGGCCCTGGAGTTCGTGAAGAATATCGAGGTCACAAAGCACCTGGGGATACGCCCGCTGAAGGGGATATTGCTCACCGGCCCGCCTGGCACGGGAAAGACCTTATTGGCTAAGGCAGCCGCAAGCTATACGGACTCCGTTTTCGTAGCCGCGTCGGGATCCGAATTCATCGAGATGTACGCCGGCGTCGGGGCTCAGCGGGTCCGGCAGTTATTTAAAAAGGCGCGGACGCTGGCCAGGAAATGTGGTAAGCCGGGCGCAATAGTGTTTATCGATGAAATCGAGGTCCTGGGCGGGAAACGGGGAAAACATAGCAGTCATATGGAATATGACCAGACCCTCAATCAGTTGCTTGTGGAGATGGACGGAATAGACTCCAGCGGCGACGTCAGGGTTCTTGTTATAGGCGCGACAAACAGGGCTGATCTCCTCGACCCGGCCCTGACGCGGCCCGGCAGGTTTGACCGGGTCGTGAGGGTTGATCTCCCGGACAGGAGTGGGAGGCTTCATATCCTGAGGATTCACGCCCGCGGCAAGCCGCTGGCGCCGGACGTGGATCTTGAGGAGGTCGCGCGGGATGCCTTCGGCTTTTCCGGGGCTCACCTCGAGAGCCTCGTCAATGAGGCCGCGATCCTTGCGATGCGGGAGGGCAGGGATGTCATTGGGAAGGCGGAATTCAAGGAGGCCATGGACAAGGTCATCATGGGCGAGAAGCTGGACAGGCGCCCGAGTCACGACGAGCTATCCAGGATCGCATACCACGAGGCCGGCCACGCCATCGTGAGCGAGAAGCTGAGGGCGAATTCCGTTTCCACCGTGACTGTGACGTCGCGGGGGCGGGCCCTGGGTTACATGCGACAATCGGAAGGGGATGACCGCTATATCTATACCAGGGATTACCTGGAGGACCAGATAGCGATCCTCCTGGCCGGGGCTCTGGCGGAGGAGCTCGCCTGCGGCAATCGAAGCACAGGCGCTGCTGCCGATTTCGAGCAGGCTGTGGAGCAGGTTCATACGATGATCGCGTCTGGCATGTCGCGGCTCGGGATCGTTAAACTCGATGAGCTGCCCCGGGCTGTCCTTTACGAGGCCACAAGACAAATAATCTCTGAACAGGAGAAGCGTGTAAGGAGGATCCTGGAGGAGGCCCGCGGAGCTCTCAGCGAGATAGCTATCATGCTCATTGAGCGCGAGAAGATCGAAGGGGATGAGATGAGGGCGATCCTCGCGGTTTCGTCGTCGCAGGCGGCGGCTCCGCGGCAGGCAGGGTCGCGGCAGGCAGCATCGCGCGTGGCCCAGAGCGCCTGAGCGCGCCTGGGCGACGAGCGAGCGCCTCTGTTTGCGATAGATGAAGCAGGCCGCCGGATCAAATAGATCGAACGGGGAGGCATCTTTTTATTGATGAAAGCCGAGATAATCACCGTAGGAACTGAGCTCCTGCTTGGGCACGTAATCGATACGAACTCTGCGTATATTGCGACGAGGCTTGCTGAGATAGGCGTGGATGTCTTTCACAAGTCCTCGGTCGGCGACAATTCCGGGAGGATCGCGGCGGAGCTGTTGGACGCGTTGAGGCGCTCCGACCTCGTGATAATCACGGGGGGGCTCGGCCCGACCGACGATGACCTGACAAAGGATGTAGTGGCATCCGTGCTGGGGGAGGACATGGTTCTGGACGAGGGCTCGCTGGAGCGCGTAAAGGCGTTCTTCGCCGAGCGCGGGAGGGAGATGGTCGAGTCCAACATCAGGCAGGCGCTGTTGCCGCGCTCGGCCCGGCCGATCCCCAATAGCCGGGGGACGGCCCCCGGCGTGCTCGTGGAGAAGGATGGCAGGACGATCATATGCCTCCCCGGCGTGCCGCGCGAGATGAAGGCAATGATGGAGGACGCCGTCATCCCCTACCTTGCGCAGAAAATGCAGGAGACGGGCGGCGGGCGGGCGGTGATTAAATCCAGGATCCTCAAGATAACGGGCATGGGCGAATCCGCTGTGGAAGAGATGGTGAAGGATATCTTGAGGGGGCAGACCAACCCGACGATTGCCCCACTTGCATACACGGGAGAGGTGCTTCTCAGGATAACCGCCAAGGCGCCCAGCGAGGAGGAGGCCGTCCGCCTTGTCAGCGAGGTGGAGGATAAACTGCGGGAGAGGCTTGGCCATCTCGTCTACGGCACCGACGACGATAGACTCCAGACGGCTGTGGCGCGGCTCCTCTTGGAAAAGCGCGTCCGGCTGGCTGTTGCCGAGTCATGCACAGGGGGGCTCCTTTCGAGCTGGCTCACCTCGGTCCCGGGGATATCCGAGGCCTACCTGCTTGGTGTGGTGAGCTACAGCAATACCTCGAAGACCAGGATTCTCGGCGTTGAGGAGCATGTGCTCGGGAGGTTCGGCGCCGTGAGCAGGGAGACGGCGCTGGCGATGGCTCGCGGGGCCAGAAGGGCCGCAGGTGCCGACATCGGTCTCGGCATAACGGGCATAGCCGGGCCAGGCGGTGGGAGCGCCAGCAAGCCCGTGGGGCTTGTGTATATGGCCCTGGTATCTGGAACATCCGCCTGGTCATGCCGGTCGGTCTTCCCGGGGGACCGGGACGAGGTGCGAGAGCGCGCAGCTAAACAGGCCCTCAACATGTTGCGACTGCATCTCCTCTGGCACTAGGCCATATTATATAATACCAGTTTCTAATACCAGTTTCGTCGCAATACCAGTTTTGTGGGAGGGGAGGGTGATGGATGACGACGAGGGGCGTGTTGTGCCGTTTCAGGCGGCTTGCATGGATCCTCCCCATTATCGTGGCCATTCTCGGGGCTATAGCCTTCGTTAATCTGTTCGGGAAGGTGCCCTATGATGTGGGGGGCCTTCGAATCGAGGTTGCGGCGAGGGTGGTTGCGCCTGGCGCGCCCGGTATCAGCCGCCTTGCCATTCCCCCCATAGGACGCGTGCAGGCCAGGACCCACTTCGCCCCCCTGACGCTCACCCTGACGCTCAAGGACGTTGATCCAGCCTTCCTGCAATCCCGGTTCGCGATATCAGGGGATTTCTCCCGCTTTTCGGACATCTTCCGGAACGCGGGATACGACCTCATGATCAGATTTGTCGCGAGGCTCCTGATTCTCGGGATCTTTGGGGGCGCCTTTGGAGTCTACCTGGCCCGGGGGACGCCCTCTCGGGAGCTAGCGCGTCGTATTCTCCTGGGTGGGCTCACAGGTTTTTTGACTATTTCCCTTCTGCTCGCCTCTACCTGGCTCACATACAACCCCGACGCCTTTAGAAAACCAGAGTACCAGGGCATTATCGAGGCTGCGCCCTGGATGCTTGCAATACTAGACAGGAGTGTTGCGAAGGTCGGGGAGATAAGGGCCAGCACGGAGGCGTTTGCCGCCAATATCTCGAACATCTTTAATCGCGCAGAGGCTCTGAGGCCCGTAAGAGGTGGCGATCAGGTAATCAGGGTGCTGCATGTATCGGATATTCATAACAACCCGGCGGCTATTGGTTTCATCCAGAAGGTTGTAGAGAGCTTCCGCGTCGATTTTGTGGTAGACACAGGGGATATAACTGACTATGGGACGAGGGTAGAGGCTGCACTGACAGGCTTCATCCGCAACCTCGGGGTGCCATATGTCTTTGTTGGAGGGAATCACGATTCCCCGGCGGTCTTGAAGGCCATAGCCCGGTATCCCAACGCCGTCATGCTCGGGGGACGAAGGGTCGTCGTGCGCGGCATCGCCATCGCTGGGATCGACGACCCTGGCTCCCGCAGGGATGACATGGCTCCCGCTTCAAATGAAGAAATTGAAAAAGCAAGGGCCGAGGCGGAGAGGCTCCTTGCGGGTGCCAGTCCCCGGCCCGCGATTTTCGCCACCCATGACTACAGGGTGGCCGAGCCGTTCGTCGGCCGCGTGCCTGTAATTCTTCACGGTCACGATCACAAGCTCGGGGTAGAGACCAGGGGCGGGGTTGAGGACGGGACGGGCGGGACGGTGGTCGTCGATGCCGGCACGACCGGCGGTGCCGGCCTGCGGGGGCTTCAAAGCTCGAGGCCGCTCCCTCTATCCCTGGCGCTTCTCCACATATCCCGGCAGGAGGGGGACGGTTCTGAGGCACGGCTCGTCGCGGTGGATACGATAACCCTGTCCAGTGTAGATGGTGGGTTTGTGCTGGAGAGGAGGATTATCGATCCCGCTCAGCAAGAACACCCATAGATGATTTCTATGGAAGAAGAAGGAAAATATGGAGTCATAGAGAATAGATATCAATATCACCTAGTCGGGCCGCGAGCGAGGTGGAGAGGGTTGGAGGTTATACGGTTATTCGTCGCGATAGCGCTTGAGCCCGCATTGCGGGGCAGGGTCCTGGAGATAGAGGATAGGCTCGCACGGTGCGGCGCTGACGTCAAGTGGATTCAGGGGCCAAATCTGCATCTTACACTGAAGTTTCTCGGCGAAACGCCGCGGGACAAGCTCGAGCAGGTGAAGGCCGCCATGGAGAGCGCAAGCCATGCGAGGGCCGGGTTCAGCGTCTCCTTTTCGGGAGTCGGCGCCTTCCCGAATACAAGGCGCCCGCGCGTCATATGGATCGGGGTGGACAGGGACCAATCGGGCCTGAGGGAGCTTGCAGGGGCGATGGATGATGCACTGGCCGGGGTGGGATTCAGCCGCGAGGAGAGGGGGTTCACCCCGCACCTCACCATAGGGAGGGTGAGGTCCGAGCGGAATCTGCATGCGCTCTCTGAGGCGCTCGAGGGCTTAATTTCTGGCGGTCCCGGCAGTCCTGGCGATGTTGGCGATTCTGGGGGTGCCGACGGGGGTGGACGGGGGCTGGTGATCGGCTCCATGAATGTGTCAAAGGTATTGCTCATGGAGAGCAAGCTGAGGCCGCAGGGGCCCATTTATTCCGTCCTGGCGGAATACGCGCTCCGGTAACCCGGGCCGCTTCAGGCCGTTTCACCTTAGCGCGATAGCGGGCTGGCGTGCCTCTGTCCCGCCGCCGTGACGTCGTCATCGTCGCCGGCTGGTCATCGTGCTATGCCGTCGCGCCATCGCGCCATCGCCGCCTGGCTTGTCAGGGTCCATGTTGTATGGTACAATCTTACCGTAAAGCCTACAGAGGTTCTATACAGGGAGGTTCAATGGAAGTGGAGAAGGATAAGGCGCTGGATATGGCGCTTTTGCAAATTGAGAAACAGTTCGGCAAGGGATCAATTATGCGACTCGGGGAGGCCGGTGCGAAGCTCAACGTGGCAGCAATACCCACCGGCTCGCTATCCCTCGACATTGCCCTCGGCGTCGGCGGGATGCCACGCGGGAGGGTCGTGGAGATTTTCGGCCCGGAATCCTCGGGCAAGACCACAGTTGCGCTTCACGTCATTGCCGAGGCGCAGCGGGCCGGGGGCACTGCGGCATTTATCGACGCGGAACATGCCCTGGATCCAACTTACGCAAAGAATCTCGGGGTGGACATCGACGATCTTTTGATATCCCAGCCCGACACCGGGGAGCAGGCCCTTGAAATCGCCGAGGCCCTTGTGAGAAGCGGCGCCATCGATGTCATCGTGATCGATTCGGTTGCGGCGCTGACGCCTAGGGCTGAGATCGAGGGCGAGATGGGCGATGCTCATGTCGGCCTCCAGGCCAGGCTCATGTCGCAGGCTCTCCGCAAGCTCACCGCGGCCATAGGGAAATCCCAGACCTGCGCCATATTTATAAACCAGATACGCGAAAAGGTGGGCGTAATGTTTGGGAATCCTGAGACCACGCCCGGCGGCCGGGCCTTGAAGTTCTATGCGACAATCAGGCTCGAGGTCCGGAGGGTTGAGTCCCTGAAACAGGGCAACGACATCGTTGGAAACAGGACGCGGGCGAAGGTTGTTAAAAACAAGGTGGCGGCGCCCTTCAGGGAGGCGGAGTTTGATATCCTGTACGGCCAGGGCATCTCCCGCGAGGGGAATATCCTGGATCTCGGCGAGACCGTCGATGTTATCAAGAAGAGCGGCTCGTGGTACTCCTACGGCGAGCTGAGGCTCGGCCAGGGCAGGGAGAGCGCGAGGGAATTCCTCAAATCGAACAAGGATATATCTGCCGAAATAGAGGGTAAAATACGGGAAGCGTTCGGGCTAAGACAGCAGCAACAGCCGCAGGCCCAGGCTCATGCTCAGGCGGCGGCAGCTGGTGGGCCGCCTGGGGCATCAAGGGAATAGATTTATAGATGGCTTGAAAGTCACCCGGGAAATAGAAGGGATTTGTGAACTCATGGAGAAATCTAACTGTGGCGCTTTATGGCGCCCTCCCGGAGGGCGATAGCGTGGTGCAGGAACAGGGGAGCCGTGATGGCGGCAGGGCGATGGAATACGCCCTCAGGTTGCTCGAATTCAGAGCTAGAACACGCAAGGAGCTCGAAGAGAGGTTGGAGAGGAAAGGGTTCGCGCGAGAAGAGGTGCTTGATGTGTTATCCCGCCTCGAGCTCCTCGGGTATGTAAATGATGATAGATTCGCCAGGGAATGGGCCCGGGCAAGGGTAGATACCAGGGGCTTCGGCAGGCTCCGGATACGGCGCGAGCTCCTTTCAAAGGGTATTGCCAGGGACGTAGTCGATGCAGGCCTGGAGGGCGTCTTTTCTGGTGTGAGTGAGGAGGAGCTGGCGCGAGGGCTGGTTGAGAAGCAGGTATCGAGATACAGGAATCTGGACCTGACCACGATCCGCAGGCGGCTCTGGGGTTTCCTGTCACGCAGGGGGTTCAAGCCTGACGTGATTGAAAGCGTCTTGCGCAAGCTCGATCCCTCCTGATGTTGGTTAATTTGTTGATTATTGTCGGCCGCACCCTTGTGACTTTAGTTGTGAGTAAGGCCGAATCAGTTGAGATGAACCGCAGGAACTGCGGGGATGGCCTGTTGGAGGGGCGGTAAGACCTTTCCGCAAGGGGGGCACGGCCCGATGAATCAGGAATCAATGAAGCGACTAGGTCAAGGGTTATAGAATCCCGCGACTTTAGTCGTGGAGAGGTTCAACCTTGTGAACTTGACACCCCGGGCTAAAAAAGATAGAATGACTGCGAGGATATCTCTTCAAGGCGGCCGAGTTCCTGCTCGGCCTTTTTTTAAGACCTGTGCATAAGAATATGATAAGCTCCGCCTTTGAATGGAGGCGAGATAGAGGATGGGGGGAGGTGAACTTGATATTAACGTGGTTCTTACTTTTCTAGTGTATATACTGGTCGCGGCTTTGGCCGGGCTGGCAGGATATTTTATAAGAAAATACCTTGCCGAGGCGAAGATCGCCTTCGCCGAAAACGCGGCAAAACAGATAATCGAGGAAGCAAGGAAGCAAGGCGAGGCTGCGAAGAAAGAGGCGCTGCTCGAAGCAAAAGAGGAAGCGCACAGAATGCGCAGCGACCTGGAGAGGGAGGGTCGGGAGCGCAGGATAGAGTTGCAGCGCATCGAGAGGCGTCTCATCCAGAAGGAGGAGGCCCTCGACAGGAAGTCAGATATCCTCGAGAGAAAAGAGGATGCCTTGCATAAGAAGGATGCGGAAATCGAGGCCGTAAGGCGGGAGCTCGAGGAGATTTGCGCGAGGCAGCGAGCTGAGCTGGAACGCATGTCCGGCCTGTCGTCCGAGCAGGCGCGCGATATCCTCCTGAAGAACGTCGAGAACGAGATAAGGCATGATACAGCAGTCATGATAAAGGAGATAGAAGCCCAGGCGAAAGAGGAGGCCGATAAGCGGGCGCGTGAGATCATCACGATGGCTATTCAGAGGTGTGCCGCAGACCATGTGGTAGAAACGACGGTCTCGGTGGTCGCGCTCCCGAACGACGAGATGAAGGGGCGGATCATCGGCAGGGAAGGGCGCAATATTCGAGCCCTTGAAACCCTGACGGGCATAGATCTGATTATTGATGACACCCCTGAGGCTGTTATCCTTTCAGGGTTTGACCCTGTCAGGCGCGAAATCGCCAGGATAGCCCTGGAGCGCCTCATCGCTGATGGCAGGATACACCCAGGGCGAATAGAGGAGATGGTCGATAAGGCACGCAAGGAGGTCGAGGCGACCATCAAGGAGGAGGGTGAAAGCGCAGCCCTTGAGGCCCAAGTGCACGGGTTGCACCCTGAGCTCATCAAGCTCCTGGGGAGGCTGAAGTACAGGACGAGCTATGGCCAGAATGTCCTCATGCACTCGCTGGAGGTCTGCCACCTGGCCGCCACCATGGCTGTCGAGCTCGGGGCGGATGTCCAGATCGCGAGGAGGGCGGGCCTTCTGCATGATATTGGGAAGGCCGTGGATCATGAGGTTGAAGGTCCCCACGTGCAGATTGGCGCCGACCTTGCGAGAAAATACAAGGAATCGCCTGAAGTGGTTCATGCGATCCTGGCGCATCATGGAGACGAGGAGGCCAGGACCATCGAGGCAGCGCTTGTCCAGGCCGCTGATGCCATATCGGCAGCCCGCCCCGGGGCAAGGCGTGAGACCCTCGAGGCATATATGAAGCGTCTCGAGAAGCTCGAGAAGATCGCCGATTCCTTCGAGGGAGTGGAGAAGTCCTATGCAATCCAGGCAGGTCGCGAAGTGCGGATCATGGTGAAACCCGAGAAGCTGGATGACCTGGCTATAGCGCGCATGGCGCGGGATATCGTCAAGCGGATCGAGCAGGAGCTCGAATACCCTGGCCAGATCAAGGTGACGGTTATACGGGAGACGCGCGCAGTCGAATACGCTAAATAGTATAGAGCAAATAGCCTGGCGTTCGCATGGTTGTTGCCTCCCCGGGCCGGTTGCGAGGCCGGTTGCGGGGCGGCATACACCATGTGTCGAGACTTTGATAAAGAAGGTGAGTGAGGGGTGGGCAGATTACAACAGCGCCAACGCGAGGATCACGCAGCTAATAGCGTGAGCCTGCTGATATCAATCCTGGTTAGATACCCGCAAATCGTCACGGTAAACTTCGATCCAAAGCATAAGGCCTTGAAGTTCACCTTCATGATTTCCGAGCAGATATCCGACGAGCGTTACGCCAGGTTCAAGACGAAGCTGGAGGAGAATATTGAGACCTATGCGGCCTTGATACAGTGTGGCAGGCCGGATATAGAGCTCCACATGGTCAGGTTTGAGGGCTTCACCTCCCTGGAGGTCAAGCGGGATGTCCAGACCCTAACCCAGGAGGAGATATCCCTTATAATAGAGCTTGTGGTCGCGGAGTTCGGGGACCAGCTCATAACCGAGCGTGGCGAGGACTCGCTTCTGGATGAAGAGATGTCCATGCAGGATGAGATAATAGAGAATATGCTGGAAGACCTCAGGGAATCCTTTCAGGAGAGGGATCTGATCGGCTTCAGGGAAGAGGGGAGGGTTCTCGTGTTCAATAAGGGGGCCGAGAACCGCAAGTCTTGAGGATACTTGTCATAGGCGACGTGGTCGGTCGAGCCGGGAGGCGGGCTGTAAAGACTCTACTGCCCAGGGTCGCGTCCCTGCACGCCCCGGATGTTATAATCGCAAACGGGGAGAATGTCGCGGGTGGCTTCGGCCTGACGGGCGAGACTGTAAAGGAGCTTTTTGCTTCGGGGATTCACATCCTGACAACAGGGAATCACGTGTGGAACAAGAAGGAAATATATGGGACGCTTGAAAAGGAATCCAGGATCCTGCGACCGGCCAACTATCCACCAGGCGCCCCGGGCCGCGGAAGTGGGGTTTTCTGCTCCGCGGATGGCGTGAAGTTTGGGGTGGTGAACCTGTCAGGGCGCGTATTCATGGGCAACCTGGATTGCCCCTTCCGGTGCGCTGAAACGCTTATTGACGCACTTCGACGCGAAACAAGCATTATTATTGTTGATTTTCACGCTGAGGCGACATCGGAAAAGGTCGCCCTTGGGTGGTTTCTGGATGGGCGCGTTACGGCAGTGGTCGGCACTCACACACACGTTCAGACGGCGGATGAGAGGCTCCTCGATAACGGGACGGCCTATATAACAGATCTCGGGATGACGGGGCCGGTGGATTCCGTAATAGGCGTCAAGAAGGAGCTGGTTATAGGGAAATTCCTAGCTCAAATGCCCGTGCGATTTGAGACGGCCACAGGCAGGGTTTGCCTCGGCGGGGCCATCATTGATGTAGATGAATCGTCGGGGAGGGCGCGGAGCATTGAGAGGGTTTACGAACTGGATGGTGGTTGATGGCCATTCAGTCCTTTGAAGTAGGAGGAATTTTGGTAATTATATATAATTTGTAATATAACCTGCTGATGATGACTCAGGGTAGGAGGTAGATTTAGTGGAGGCCTTGAAAGTATCTGCAAAGTCAAACCCAAATTCCGTCGCGGGCGCCCTCGCCGCTGTCTTGAGGGAACGAGGCGGGGCGGAAATCCAGGCGATCGGTGCCGGCGCGCTGAACCAGGCTGTCAAGGCTGTGGCTATTGCGCGTGGGTTTGTTGCGCCGAGCGGAGTCGACCTTATTATGATCCCCGCCTTCGCCGATGTAGAGATCGACGGGGAGGAGAGAACCGCCATTAAATTGATAGTTGAACCGAGGTAGCGTCCGGCTTTGCTGGCAACCTCCAGCCTCCAGCCTGTCTATCGGGGATGATGGACAGGTTTTGTTTTTATGGGCAGGTGCTGAACCGTTGGAGCAGTCTCCTAGAAGCGGATACATTTACATAAAGGTATATCGGCATCCTGGTCGAATTAGAATCTCAGAAGGGTGGGGAGGTGAAATAAAACAGGAAGAGGTGTCACAGTAGTGATCGGCGAGAGTAAGGTGGTATTGCGCCCCCTGACTGAGCAAGATATACAGATAATGGAGCAATGGGAATCCTACGACGAGTCCAGCAACCAGTGGTACCAGAAGATGCTTAGGGGCAGGAATTCTAAGATATTTGCGATCACTACCAGGGAAGGGAGATTGATCGGTGACATAGGCCTCGCTGAGATAAGCTGGAGGGGTGGCGATGCGGAGCTCTTCATCAGGATCGGCCAGGAATCCGACTGGAACAAGGGTTACGGGATGGATGCCGTGGTCGCCCTGCTCGAGCTGGCCTTCGCCGAAATGAAGTTGAAGCGCATCTATTTGAGGGTGCACAAGGATAATGTTAGGGCCATACGGTGTTACGAGAAGTGTGGCTTCAAGAAGGAGGGGGTAGTCAGGCGCAGGGTCGAGGGAGGCTCAAGGGTGGAGAAGGTATTCTTGATGAGCGTGCTCCGGGATGAATCCATGAGCCTGCCCGGGGCGACCGGGGCAAGCCCCGTGAAGAAGATATCATGATCCCAAGAGGTATCCCAGGACAAGAGATTAGATGTCGTTACCTCCATTAGCCCGGTATTTGCCGGGCTTTTTATTTTTGCCGGGCCCGGGCCTGTGTGGTCGGGCGGCCTGTGATAGGGCCTATGAGATCGCCCCCATCCCCCATGCGACGCTGGCGTACTGGTGTAGCACGGCGCCATAAAAAAATCTTGTAATTAGGCCGGATTTTGGGCTGGACAAGAAGGATTTTGGCCACAAATATAGAAGAGAAAAGTTACCATGGTGGTGTAAAGTGGGGGAAAGTGGTGGATGCCCATGTTCATCGGCACTTACTGGCATACAATAGATGCCAAGGGCCGGTTAATCATGCCGGCAAAGTTCAGAGAGGAGCTGGGCGAGCGTTTCATCGCTACCAAGGGCCTTGATACGTGCCTTTTTGTATTCCCCCTATCGGAGTGGGAGAACCAGGAGCGCGAGCTTCGCAACCTGCCCCTGGCCAGATCGGATGCGCGCGCCTACAGCCGGCTCTTCTTCTCGAGCGCTGCCGAGTGTGAGTTTGACAGGCAGGGCAGGATCATGATCCCAGCTCACTTGCGTGAGTATGCGAAGCTGGAAAAAGATGTGGTCATAATCGGCGTATCCGCGAGGATAGAAATCTGGAACGAGCCTATATGGCGCGAGTATTCAAAGAAGGCCGAGGAATCCTATGAAGAGATAGCGGAGAAGCTCCTTGCTGATGGAGGTCCTGGAAGTCAAACCTGAGACTCCTCTTGAGGATTTCCCTTCGAGCGAGAATCAGGTCAAGAATCAAGAAAGAGGAAAGGTTACGGAGTGGGTTATAGTGGGGGTTTACCCGGAGAGTTACCATAGCCCGGTTCTACTCGATGAGGTTATCCAGATGCTCGCCTGCCGGCCTGGAGGCACGTATGTGGATTGCACCGTCGGCGGCGGCGGGCACGCAAAACGCATTCTCGCGGAAACAGCGCCTGACGGCTTCCTCATCGGTATTGACCGCGACCCCGACGCAATCGCCAGGGCACGGGTTGTGCTCGCGCCCTTTGCTGGAAGGGTTGAGCTTATATGTGATAACTTTAAAAATATAGCAAAAATAGTCAACTCTATAGGACGGGCTGGCATCCATGGCGTGCTCTTTGATCTCGGGGTTTCATCCCACCAGCTCGACGCGGCGGAGCGTGGGTTTTCTTATATGGTAAATGCCCCGCTTGATATGAGAATGGGCGCGGGTGGTCCGGATTCCACGGGCCCACCCACGGCCGCCGACCTTGTGAATGAGCTTCCCGTGGAGGAGCTCGCGCGTATAATCAGGGAATACGCCGAGGAGAGGTGGGCATCCCGAATTGCCAGGTTCATTGGGGAGGAACGGGCCCGCCGTCCCATCCGCACCACGGGCGAGCTTGTGGATGTAATAAAGAGGGCCATACCTGCGAGCGCCCGGCGGGCGGGACCGCATCCCGCAAAGCGGACATTTCAGGCGCTGCGGATCGCAGTAAATGATGAACTCTCCGCATTCGAGCGGGCGCTCGAGGATGCCATTGATTTGCTCGAGCCCTGCGGGCGGGTATGCGTCATTTCATTTCACTCGCTTGAGGATCGCATTGCGAAACGCGTCTTCCATCGTCATGCACGGGGGTGCACATGCCCGCCTGGCTCGCCGGTGTGCTCTTGTGGGGGGAGGGCTACACTCAGAATCATCACCAGGAAGCCCGTCACCCCATTGGAACGGGAAATCCACGAGAACCCCAGGTCACGCAGCGCGAAGCTACGAGCTGCCGAGAAGTTCTAAACCTATTGGGGGGCGAATAGAGATGGTATTAGCTAAGGCCAGGCCGCTTGAGGATAGGGATAGCCGAATCAATACCCAAAATGCTAATGCTCCCAGGACCCGCGCAAAGCCAGGGGCCCTGAGGTCCGGGTGCCCCACCATGCTGCAGTTGGGTGCTACCGCGATAATATCTGTTGCGCTGCTCCTTTCCTACTTATCCCTTCATATGCAGGCTGTCAAGGTCTGCTATGACCTGACAATAGCCAGCAGGCAGCTGGATAGGCTGAAGTCCGAGCATGAGCGCTTGAGCCTCGCAGCCGCCCAGCTTAGGTCGCTTGCCCGCATTGAGGAGGATGCCAGGACCCGGCTCGGTATGAGAGAACCCGGGGATATACGGATGATCGCAGTTGACATTGCGCCGGCTCAAGCGGGCCAGCAGGGCGGACAGGGCAGGCTATGGGACGGCGGAAAACCCGGGGAGGAAGCTTCACCCGCGGGCGGGGTGTCCGCAGCCGGGGCGCCACACGGTGGCCCTCTTGCGACGGCCGGGTATCTTGGTGAACGCATATCAGGCAGCATAATGGGCCTGGCTTCGCAGTTCATTGCAAAGTGGTTTTTCGACCTCCCTAGCTCCCAGCTCTCAGGTTCGGGGGCCAGGGGGTAGCTGCATACAGGCTTGGAGGGTGACTATAGATATAGGTTGACGGGGACGCAAGAGCTACAGGAGAGGAGATACCTACAGGCGATATGTATTCGGGCATAGCTATCAAAAAGAGGATAGCTTCTCTTTTTGTTATGTGGGTTTTGCTGCTTGGCTCCCTGGGAGCCAGGCTCGCTTACGTCCAGGTGCTTCAGCATGACCGCTTCCGCAAGCTTGCGCTCGACCAGCGTTTCTACCCCGTCCCTGTTGATGCCCGGAGGGGGGCGATAAGGGATAGAAATGGCCATGAGCTTGCTATAAGCGTGAGCGCCGATTCGATTTACGCTGTCCCGGCTGAGATAAAGGACCCGGCCGGGGTGGCTGTGAAGCTCTCGAGAATCCTGGGGGAGGATGAGCGTGAACTCCAGAGGAGGCTTACCCAGCGCCAGGCCACTGTCTGGATAAGGCGCAAGGTTGATGAAAGGGTCGCCAGGGAGGTCAAGAAGCTTAGCCTCCCGGGCATAGGGTTCACCGAAAAGGGACAGAGGTTTTACCCCAAGGATTCCCTGGCTGCTCATATCCTGGGTATAGCAGGCATAGACAACCAGGGACTGGAGGGCCTCGAGTTCGAATATGACAGGTACCTGGCTGGCGTGCAAGGCCAGATCGAGGCTGAACGCGACGCGACCGGCCGTGAGATACCGGGAGGCGCCCGGAGGTTCGTCCCGCCCAAGGATGGGAACGACCTCTACCTGACGATCGACGAGGTTATCCAGTATGTGGCTGAGCGAGAGCTTGATAAGGCCATGGCGGATACCAAATCAAAGCGCGGGATGGTGGTCGCCATGGCTCCGAAGACAGGGGAGGTGCTGGCCATGGCCAGCCGCCCCACATACAATCCAAACCATTTCCTCGACTACCCTGCCATAAACCGCAGGAATATCGCCCTCACCGACATGTATGAGCCCGGGTCAACCTTCAAGGTCGTTACGGCCGCGGCCGCGCTCGAGGAGGGGATCGTGCGCCCAGACTCCCAGTTCTATGACCCGGGGTTCATAAGGGTTGAGGACAGGGTTATACGTTGCTGGTTGCCGGGCGGCCACGGCAGCGAGAATTTCGTAGAGGCCACCGAGAACTCATGCAACCCGGTCTTCGCAAGCCTGGGCATTAACCTGGGGGTCGACAAGTTCTACAAGTATATCAAGGCTTTTGGGTTCGGCCAGCCTACGGGCATCGACTACCCGGGGGAGGCATCGGGCTCGCTCCAGTCTCCCAAGCGTGTGGGCAAGGTTGAGCTTGCGAACATCGCATTCGGGCAGGGCATATCCGTAACCCCGCTTCAACTCCTCTCGGCGACCTGTGCGATCGCAAACGGCGGCAAGTTGATGAAGCCAATGCTGGTCAAGAAGATAATCGCACCTGACGGGAAGGTGGTTAAGGAATTTGAGCCAACCCTGGTGCGCCGGGTTATAAGCCCCGAGACCTCCCGCGAGCTCTCAAGCATCCTCGAGTCCGTGGTGCTCAATGGATCAGGTGTGAGGGCTCAGATCCCGGGTTATCGCGTCGCCGGCAAGACGGGGACCGCTGAGAAGCCTGAGGGCGGGAGGTATAGTGACAAGAGGGTCTCCTCCTTCCTGGGCTTCGCCCCGGTGGACGATCCAGCTATCGCTGTCCTCGTCGTCCTAGATGAGCCCTCGAGCGGCATAACCTATGGAGGCGTCATAGCCGCCCCCGTATTCAAGGCCATAGTCGAGGACAGCTTGCGCTACATGGATATCCCGCCCTCCAAGGATGTCAAGGTTAAGGAGAACAAGGATGGCGCCACTGCCGACCTCACGGTGGTCCCCGACATCAGGGGGTTTGGCCTCGAGGATGCAAAGGTCGTCCTGGATTCGAGCGGCCTTGCGGCGCGCGTTGAAGGATCACCTGGTTCTGATAAGGTCAGGGACCAGGTCCCGAAACCGGGAGCCAGGGTGCCTTACGGGACGACAGTGATTCTTTACTTTGGACCGGGTGAACGTTATAATGAATTGGACTTGAAGGTTACCGTTCCGGATCTTAGAGGCCTCTCCATGAAGGAGGCGGCGCTCTCCCTGGGAGAGATGGGGCTCCGAATGAACGCCACGGGGAGCGGGTGGGCGGTCAACCAGGATCCCGGGCCGGGAACGGAGGTCGTGCGGGGCACCGTCGTGATGGTTGACTTTGCTGAAAAACGGTAGGTGCCGGTCAGTATAAACCCTGGTCCCCAAGACATAATATCTTTGAAGGGATCGGCATTTTTTCTGGAAGGTGGATAAAATGGCAACTCTTGGTTATCTTGTAGAATCGCTGCCTGAGAAGTCAATAACCGGCAACGGCCAAGTGGAGATTGCCGGCATTACCTATGATTCGCGCACCGCCGGGCCGGGATACCTTTTTGTATGCATAAAGGGGGATAAATACGACGGGCATGATTTCATCGCAGATGCGATGAGGCGCGGTGCGAGGGCCATCGTGGTCGAGAGGAACGTGGACGTGGAAGGATTGGATTCTGGTTCGGATTCAGATGCAGGAACGGGAGCAGGAGCTGGTGTTGCCATTGTAGAGGTTCCCGATGCGCGGCGCGCCCTGGGGGCGCTCGCCAGGGCCTTTTATGATAATCCGTCGGGCAAGCTAACCCTCGTGGGCGTAACCGGTACCAATGGGAAGACCACCACCACGTATCTTGTCAAGGCCGTGTTTGAGGAGGCGGGCTACCCGGCGGGCGTTATTGGGACGATCCAGAACGTCATCGGGAGGGAGATAGTGCCGGCGAAGCATACAACCCCTGAATCCTCGGATCTCGAAGAGCTCCTCGATCGAATGGTCAGGGCCGGCGTGAAGGCAGTGGCTATGGAGGTCTCATCCCATGCGATAGCCCTGGATAGGATATTCGGGCTTGAATTCGATATAGGGGTTTTCACCAATATAACCCAGGACCACCTTGATTTCCACAAGACATTCGACAACTATGTGGCCGCCAAGGCGAAGTTTTTTAAGGGGCTCGGGGCGGACGGCCCGTACGAGGTTGTGAAGAAGCGCCCAAAGGCTGCCGTGGTGAATATGGACGATCCCAATTTCCATCGCATCATCGAGGGAACCCCGGCTGAGGTTATCACATACGGGATCGAGAACGAGGCAGATATCAGGGCTTTCAATATAACCCTCGGCCTCTCCGGCATCTCCTTCGATGCTGCGACGCCTGCCGGGACGGTCGCTCTCAATATGAAGTTGAGGGGCATGTTCAATATTTATAATGCCCTTGCCGCGATCGGGGCCGGGCTCGAGGCGGGCCTTGACATCGAGCATATCAAGAGGGGCCTCGAGAGGGTCGGGGGCGTTCCAGGCCGATTTGAGTCCGTGGATGTGGGCCAGGACTTCGCAGTGATAGTTGATTACGCCCACACGCCCGACGGGCTCGAGAATATCCTGAAGGCGGCAAGGCAGTTCGTATCAGGGAGGAAGATCGTTGTCTTCGGTTGTGGCGGGGATAGAGACAGGACCAAGCGTCCCATAATGGGCAGGATAGCCGCAAGTCTGGCGGATCACGTGATCTTAACCTCTGATAACCCGCGCAGCGAGGACCCGGCGAGCATCTGCGCCGAGATCGAGGCGGGGGTGCGTGGGGTGAGGGGGCGGGGAGAGGGGTATGAGGTGATCGTTGACCGCAGGAGCGCCATAGAGAGAGCGGTAAATCTGGCCGGCCGCGGCGACATCGTGATAATAGCGGGCAAGGGACATGAGACCTATCAGATATTCCGCGACAGGACTATACACTTCGACGATAGGGAAGTAGCCCGGGATGTCCTTGAGGAGAGGGTGGGCCATGACAGTGCTGTCAGCGAGGGAAGTAATTGAAGCCACGGGGGGAACGCTTGCGGCGGGCGCGGTCGCAGCCCAGTTCTCCGGCATCTCTACGGATTCGCGAGGGGAAGTGGCGGGTAGGCTATTTATAGCTTTACAAGGGCCGCACTTTGACGGGCATGATTTTGTAAGTGCGGCCTTCGCAGGAGGGGCCGCCGGGGCGGTGGTTTCGAAGGATGTCGGCGTCGGGGATGTGGGCGCCGCCGGAGGCCAGGTCAGGGCCGTTATCAAGGTCCGCGATACGCTCCAGGCGCTCTGGGATATAGCAAGGCACATTAGGGCCAGGTTTGCTATACCCATAGTCGCCGTTACGGGCAGCACAGGCAAGACTACAACGAAGGACATGATCTACTGCCTCCTGAGGAGGCGTTTCAAGACCCTGAAGACCGAGGCCAATTATAATAATGAGATCGGGCTCCCCCTCACGCTTGCCAGGCTCGACGGGACATTTGAGGCCGGGGTCGTAGAGCTCGGTATGAGGGCTCTGGGCGAGATAAGAGCCCTGGTCTCGATCGCGAGGCCCGACATAGGCGTTGTTACAAATGTCGGGGTTGCTCATATGGAGCTCCTCGGCTCCCGCGAAAACATCGCCAGGGCCAAGGCCGAGCTGGTGGAGGCGCTACCCCTGCACGGGGCCGCCGTGTTAAACGCCGACGACCCGTTCGTCATAGGGATGCGGGACAAGACCAGGGCGAGGGTTATAACTTATGGCGTCGATCGCGATGCGGATCTCCAGGCGAGCGATATCCGGAGCCTGGGCGTGGATGGGGTAAGCGCTCGTTTCCACTACCGCGGCAGGCATCATGAGGTCGTCATACCCATACCCGGGCGCCATAACGTCTACAATGCCCTGGCGGCGGCGGGGGCGGCCATCGCCCTCGACTTCGACTTGTCGACTATAGCGGATGGGCTTCGCGATTTTGTGCCGGCTCCCATGCGGATGCAGATTAGCAGGACGGACCAGGATGTGCTGGTAATCAACGATGCTTACAATGCGAACCCGGTTTCCGTTAAGTCCGCCCTCGAGACCCTCAGGGAGCTGGGAGGTGGGCGGCGTAAGATAGCGGTGCTCGGCGATATGCTGGAGCTTGGTGATCTCCGGGATGAAGCTCACATGGAGGTGGGAAGGTGCGTCGTGGGCTTCGATGTTGATATCCTCATGACTGTTGGGGATTCCGCGAGGCTTATAGCTATCGAAGCCGGGCGGGCCGGGATGCAGGCCTCGAGGATCAGGCATTTTGATGAGGCTCTCGATGCGCTTCCAGCCCTCCTGGCCGGGGTCCGCCCGGGCGATGCTGTCCTAGTAAAGGGCTCGAGGGCTATGGGGATGGAGCGGCTGGCAGAAGCGCTGGTCAGTGGATCGGAATCGGAATCGGGACCGGGATTGGAATCGGGACTGGAATCGGGGCCGGGGCCCGGGTCTGGGCCGGCGGCGTGGCCGGGCGCCAGGCGTTCGGACTAGAGGTGGGATTTAAATGATTCAGGCTGTCTACTCGGCTATCCTGGCATTTGCAATAGCGCTTCTCATCGGTCCGGGCTCCATCAGGGAATTGAGGCGGCTGAAGTTCGGCCAGGCGATCCGGCAGGACGGTCCAAGGCGTCACATGGCCAAGGCGGGCATCCCAACGATGGGGGGAGTGATAATCCTTGTAGCCGTTGCTGCTGCGACGTTTGCCTTTGCTCGGAACGTCTTCCTCGTTCCCTGGGCGCTCTTCGTCACCCTCGGCTATGGTCTCATCGGGCTCATCGATGATTTCCTGATCGTCGTAACCCGGAGATCCTTGGGACTGCGCGCGCGCCAAAAGCTCATAGGCCAGATCGTCATAGCAGGCCTCCTGGGCCTGTTCGTCGCAAGCAGATCCGAGCTGGGCACGGCGGTCCTTGTGCCGTTTTGGGGCAGGCAGCTCCAGCTGGGCCTCTTTTACGTGCCATTTGCGATATTCCTGGTGGTTGGCGCCTCAAATGCCGTTAACCTGACGGATGGGCTCGATGGCCT
This sequence comes from Bacillota bacterium, assembly GCA_013178125.1. Taxonomy (NCBI): domain Bacteria; kingdom Bacillati; phylum Bacillota; species Bacillota bacterium. The sequence continues at coordinate 194,094 of JABLXJ010000004.1, forward strand.
CGCGGCGGGGGCCACGGCCATCGCCGCTCTGGCGTATACCGTCATCGCCTGCAGGGTTGGCTCGCCGGATCTTGGAATTTTTGCCGCGGCCATCGCTGGTGCGTGTATAGGATTTTCGTGGTTTAACGCCCATCCCGCCCAGATATTCATGGGCGATACGGGCTCCCTGGCGCTCGGTGCCGCCTTGGGCTCTCTTGCTATCCTGACCAAGACGGAGCTCCTGCTGGCGGTGATAGGTGGGGTTTTTGTTATTGAAACCATCTCCGTTATCATCCAGGTGGTCTATTTTAAACTTACTCACGGCAGGAGGATATTCAAGATGAGCCCCCTGCACCATCATTTTGAGCTGTCAGGCTGGGCGGAGCCTCAGGTTGTCGTGCGATTCTGGATAGTAGCTTCCATTTTCGCTGTCCTTGGACTTGTGATTTCAGGGGTATGGTAAGCTCGGAGAGCTTTCATTACATGGATCACACAAGCCTACGTGGATTGCATGAGACTGTGTGACTATATGATCGAGGGAGGGGTGCGTTGCTATGGCGAGGCGGACTGTGGCTGACCGGAGACCGCGGCCGAGCTCGAGCTCGAGATCGCGTTCGACATCAGGGCCGACGTACCGGCCGGTATATCCGGGCCTCGATCAGGACTCGCCCGGTGATGGCTCGCCCGATATTCTTATATTCGCTGTTACTCTGGCCCTCCTCGGCATCGGAGTGGTTATGGTCTTCAGCGCAAGCTCTGTAAGGGCGCTCACCGTCTACAAGGATGCATACTACTTCCTCAAACTGCAGCTTGCCTGGACGCTTATAGGCATCTGCGCGATGCTGGTTACGATGCGCATCAATTACAGGGTGTGGTATCGTTTCGCAGGCCTGATTCTCATAGCGGTTCTGGCCCTTCTCCTGCTGGTGCTGGTTCCGGGGATAGGCAAGGAGATGGGGGGCTCGAGGCGGTGGATCGACCTTGGCCCTGCCCATGTGCAGCCATCAGAGTTGAGCAAGATAGCAATGATCTTTTTTCTCTCGAGATTCTTTGCAGAACGGCGGGATAGCCTCAAGAGTTTTTTCCGTGGTCTCGTGCCACCCCTTATGCTTGTGGCCATGATTTTCGGGCTGATAATGCTCGAACCTGATCTTGGGACAGCTACGACGGCCGTCGGCACGGGCCTGGTTTTGATTTTCGTCGCGGGCGCCAGGCTCTGGCACCTTATCGGGCTTGCGATCCTGGGCCTGCCTGCCTTCGTGGCGGTTATGATGCTCGAGCCCTACAGGCGCCGGCGGTTCTTCGCCTTTCTCCATCCCTGGGACGACCCCCTCGGGTCCGGGTTTCACATCATCCAGTCCCTCCTGGCTCTTGGCTCAGGGGGGTTATTCGGCCTGGGGCTCGGCAGGAGCCGCCAGAAATTCCTCTACCTGCCGGCCCAGCATACGGACTTTATCTTTGCGATTATAGGGGAGGAGCTCGGCCTCATTGGGGCGCTCACGGTGGTGTTCCTGTTTTTCCTGCTGGCATGGAGGGGTTTCAGGATTGCCCTGGCTGCGCCGGATGCGTTCGGGTCTTATCTTGCCGTGGGGATAACTACCATGATAATCCTGCAGGCGGTAATAAACATCGGGGTCGTAACGGGGATGTTCCCGATTACAGGCATCACCCTGCCGCTCATAAGCTTTGGAGGTTCATCATTGGTTATGACCCTGGGGGCGTTGGGCATCCTGCTAAACGTCTCGAAGTTCGCCAATATCGACTGAGGGTTGGCCTGGCGCAATAGAGGAGGGCAGCCTGATGTAGCCCGATGTAGCCCGATGTGCACATATTACAGAAGACAGACAGGCCGGCTTGAGTCGAAATAGGGAGGCGAAGGTCGATGAGGGTCTTATTCGCCGGCGGCGGGACGGGCGGCCATATATATCCGGGCATAACGATCGCGGATGCGCTCAAGGCCTCCGGGGAGGACGTTGAGGCGCTCTTCGTTGGCTCGCGCAGGGGCCTCGAGAATGAAATCGTGCCGCGGAAGGGGTATAGGCTCGTCACCATTGATATCGCTGGTTTCGAGAGGAGAATATCCTTGAAAACCGCGAAGACGCTTGTTAAGGCATTTAAAGGATGCTGGCAGGCTCTCGGGGTTATCAGGAGCTTCCGGCCGGATGTCGTGGTCGGAACCGGAGGCTACGTGTGCGGCCCTGTCGTCATGGTGGCCAAGCTCCTCAGAATCCCCGCGCTCATTCACGAGCAGAACGCGATACCAGGCGTGACGAATCGGATACTATCGGCCTTTGTCGATATTGTGGCGGCCACCTACAGCGAGTCGGTGAGCTGCTTCCGCAGGCCTGATAGGGTGGTGGTTACGGGCAACCCGGTCCGTCCATCCGTCCTGGCAGCGACTCGCGAGGGTGGCAGCGCGCGCCTTGGACTCGATCCCCAGAAGCCAACGCTTCTCGTATTTGGTGGGAGCCAGGGCGCCCGGGCCATCAACCAGGCCATGATCGAGGGTATCCCGCTGCTCCTGCAGGGGATGCCGGATATCCAGATCATACACCAGACGGGGAAGCTTGACTACGATAAGGTTCGCGAGGAACTGCGCGCCCGCAATCTCTACGATGGCAGTCGCGGTCGCGGAGGAATTATCGTTACGCCCTACATCTACGAGATGGAGAACGCGCTGGCAGCCGCCGACTTGGTCGTCAGCCGGGCCGGGGCGATCTCGATTGCAGAAATCACGGCCCGCGGCCTGCCGGCGATCCTCATACCCCTGCCCACGGCTGCGGAACATCACCAGGAACGAAATGCCAGGGCCCTTGAGGCAGGCGGGGCTGCTCGCGTGATCCTGGAGCCGGACCTTGACGGCCGGAGGCTTGCGATGAACATTCTCGAGTTGCTCCGGGACAAGGATGCGCTTCGCGAGATGGCTGCCGGGAGCAAGAAACTCGGGCGGCCGGAGGCAACCCGCGAGCTCGTCAGGCTTGTTAAGGCGCTTGCGAGCCGGGGTGGCAGCCAGGCCGGGGCGGCAGCTAAATCAGGGAGGTAGGGCCCGGCAGGGATGAGTAACGATGCGTAACAAGGATGAAACCATGAACATAACATAATATGTGACTGTATTTAATAAGGGAAGTGACATATCAGGTTTATGGATATGGAAAAATTCAAGCGCATCCACTTCGTAGGAATTGGCGGGTATGGCATGAGTTCTCTGGCCAGGGTGCTCATGGACATGGGGCACACGGTGTCGGGGTCTGACATAAAGGCTTCCGGCAGGACAGAGGACCTTGTCGCGGCTGGAGCACACGTCTATATTGGCCACGATCCCTCGCATGTCTTGGGAGCCGATCTTGTCGTAGTAAGTGCGGCTGTGCCCGGGGATAATGTCGAGGTGAGGGCCGCGAAGGCCAGAGGAGTGCCCGTGATAACCAGGGCGCAGATGCTGGGCCGGCTCATGGACGAGCATTACAGCGTGGCGGTTACGGGGAGCCATGGCAAGACAACCACGACCTCAATGATAGCATTTATGCTGCAACAGGGCGGCCTTGATCCGACGGTCCTGGTGGGGGGCGAGCTGAGCTACCTTGGGGGCGGGGGCAGGCTTGGCAGGGGCAGGTATCTTGTTGCGGAGGCTGATGAGGCCTACGGCTCGTTTCTTGAGCTTCGCCCAACCATCGCCGTTGTCACAAACATAGACAACGATCACCTTGATTATTACGGGAGCGTGCAGAATCTTGTAAACGCCTTCCGGAGGTTTCTGTCCAACGTCAACCCGGAAGGGACCGCCGTGCTGTGCACTGATGACGAAAGGGTTAGGCGCATATCGGGCGAGGCGGCGTCCAGGATCAGGGTCGTAACCTACGGCATCCACAGAGAGGCCATGCTCATGGCGCGTGACATATCCATAACCGGTCTGGGCTCCAGATTCCAGGTTATCAGGAACGGCGAAGTGCTCGGCAGGGTGGAACTCAAAGTGCCGGGCCGGCATAATATATACAATGCCCTGGCGTGTTGCTCGGTCGGCATGGAGATGAAGCTGGATTTCGATGTCATCTCGGGCGCGCTGGCCCTTTTCAGGGGGGCGAAAAGGCGTTGCCAGTTTATAGCCGAAAAGAAGGGAATCCTTGTGCTGGATGATTACGCACACCACCCGACGGAAATCAGGACCACGCTCGAGGCCCTGAAGGAGGGAAGCGGCGGGATGCGCCTGGTTGCAGTCTTCCAGCCGCAGAGATTTACGAGGACTCAGCTCCTTATGGACGAGTTTGCAAGGGCATTCTCGGCCGCCGATGTCATTGTGATCAGTGACATATACTATGAGGGGACGGGTGAGAGGCCCATACCCGGCGTGACAGGGGAGGCGCTCGCCAGGGCCATAAGCGAGTTTGAGGGCCGTGAAGTCATATTCATACCCCAGAGGAGAGATATAGCCCCTCAGCTGCTCAAGATTGCAGAACCTGGCGATCTCGTCGTGACCATGGGCGCCGGCGATATATGGTTGGCGGCAAGGGAGCTTGCGGACCTGCTGGAGGAGTGCAGATGAACGTGGAACAGATCGACCGGATTTCCGCGGACCTCAGGACCATCGTGAGAGGGGAGGTAAAGGCCCGTGAGCCGATGCGCAATCATACCTCCTTCCGGATCGGGGGCCCGGCAGATGTCTTGATTGTGCCACGCGACCTCGATGACCTGAAGATGACCATTTCATGGCTTCGTGGGCGCCACATCGATCTCCTTGTTATAGGCAACGGGACCAATCTTCTGGTATCCGATGATGGGATTCGGGGCGCGGTCATAAAGCTGGGCGGGACGCTCAACGAGCTGAGAATGGAGGAAGAAGGTCAGGGCGGGCGCGCCGCCGTCACCGTCACGGCGGGAGCAGGAGCGCTCTTGCCTTACGTGGCCAGGTGGGCTGCGGAGCGCGGCCTTGCCGGCCTGGAATTCGCCGGGGGGATCCCGGGGAGCGTGGGCGGCGCGACTGTGATGAACGCGGGCGCTTATGGGCGCTCGATGCAGGATGTCGTTGATGGCGCCCTGATCCTCCGGGAGGATGGCGCCCTGGTGGACTTGGGCGCGAGCGACCTTGGCTTCAGGAATCGCGGGACGAGGATCCTGGATGATGGCACTTCAATTGTTGTAAGCGTCAGGTTCCACCTTGTCGGGGGGGATCGCGATCAGATAATGGAGAAAACAGAGCGGCTGCTCGTAGAGCGGGCTTCCAAGCAGCCCCTTTCCTTCCCGAGCGCGGGGTGCGTCTTCAAGAACCCATCGGGTGGCGGGGCGGGTCGGTACATCGACGCGGCGGGCCTCAAGGGTCTGCGTATCGGGGATGCGCAGGTATCGCCGGAGCACGCCAACTTCATTATAAACCTTGGAGAGGCGAAGGCGAGCGATGTGATGGCGCTTATGGAGGAAGTAAGGTTGCGCGTGCTCGACAGGTTTGGAGTTGTGCTGGAGCCGGAGATACGAGTTGTTGGTGGGTAGGATGGATGGAGACCCGGGGGGGACCGTTGATGAAATTGAAGATCACAGGGGGGCGGAGGCTTGGCGGCAGCGTCAAGGTGAGCGGTGCCAAGAACTCTATCCTCAAGGTTATGGCTGCGTCGTTGCTCGCGGACGGGTGCTGCGTCTTCTCCAACGCCCCGCTTATTACAGATGTTTCCACGATGATCGGCGTTCTCCGGGGCCTCGGGGCCGAGGCCCGCATTGAGTCGGGCCGGATAATTGTGAACCCTTCCGGCCTTTCAGGATGCGAGCCTCCAGAGGAACTGGTCAGGGAGATGCGCGCATCCATTCAGGTCATGGGCCCTCTCCTTGCGCGCCTGGGGAGGGTCAGGGTCCGGCAGCCTGGTGGGTGCGATATTGGCCCGAGGCCGATAGATCTTCATTTGAAGGGTTTTTCAGCCCTGGGGGCGAAGATAAGGGAAGAGCGCGGGTTCATAATCGCCGAGGCTGATAAACTGGTGGGCGCGGAGATCCATCTTGACCTCCCGAGCGTGGGCGCCACGGAGAATATAATGATGGCTGCGTGCCTGGCTGAGGGGACTACTATCATCCATAATGCAGCGCGCGAGCCGGAGATCGTCGACCAGCAGAATTTCCTGAACCGCATGGGTGCCAGGATAATCGGGGCCGGGACTGACACGGTCAAAATACGCGGCGTGAAGCGGCTCGAGGGCGCGGATTACACCATAATACCTGACCGGATCGAGGCCGGCACTTATATGTGTGCCATAGCAATCACGGGAGGGACTGCTTCCGTGGAGAATGTTATCCCGGAGCACCTTCAGGCGGTCATATCCAAGCTCCGCGAAGCGGGGATCGTTGTGGAGCCCAGGGAATCTAGTATATGGATAAGCGCAAATCGCCGGCCAGGCGCTATAAGCGTGAGGTCCATGCCTTACCCGGGATTTCCCACTGATATGCAGCCGCAGGTGACGGCCCTGATGAGCATCGCAAAGGGCACGAGCATCGTATCCGAGACCATCTTCCCCAACCGTTTCAGGTATGTCGACGAATTGCACCGCATGGGCGCCAATATCAAGCTGGAAGGTCGCGTGGCCGTGGTTGAGGGGGTAGAGTCCTTAATGGGAGCGGATGTCGAGGCCCCTGATCTCCGCGGAGGTGCCGCGCTCATTCTTGGTGCTCTTGCCGCCGAGGGCGAGACGGAGATTTCAGGTATCCAGCATATAGACAGGGGCTACGAGGATATAGCTGGCAAGCTTCGCGGTCTCGGCGCGGACATCCTCGGGGTAGAATAAGCTTGAATATCAGGGTGAAACCGGGTAAGAAGGGAAGCACGGCAAAAGGTGGATGGAGATGGGAATGGTGATGGGAACGGGGAGGGGCAGGAGCATAGGAAGGGCGGGACGAGGGCCGAGAGGTAGAGGTTTTGTTCCATTTCTGCTGGTGATGACCGCCCTGCTGGCCTGCCTGGCGGTCATCAAGTCTCCTTATTTCACCGTGACGCGCATAGCCGTCGAGGGGACAAGCTCCCTGAAACCTAGTGAGATCATCCTGATGTCGGGGTTGGAATGCGGCCATAACACCTTTGATCTGAACCTGGACAGGGTCGCGATGAGGTTGTTGAATAACCCCAAGATCGAGAGTGTAAGGGTAGCGCGCAGGCTCCCATCCACTATAATCATAAGCGTGAGAGAACGGAGCGTTGTGGGAGTGGTGCCGTATTCCGGATACTTCGTTGAAGTAGACAACCAGGGGCGGGCGATCTGCATTCGCGAGACGTATGATGACGGCAAAGTGCCGATCATTACGGGGATAGGCGCGCGTGGCGTACGCGTGGGAGAGCCTGTCGATGCGGTGAGGCTCCGGCCGGCCCTTTCTCTTGCGGCAGTGCTTGGTGAGAAGCTCAGGGCGAGGGTATCGGAAATACACGTGGACACCGATGGAAGCCTTGTCTTATTTACAGATGATGGAATAAGAGTCGTTATGGGTAGGGATGGCGCCCAGGAGAAACTCGGTGAGAGAGCGCGAGTCCTCGAGGCTGTGCTCGACCGGGTTGCCATGGACGGGAGGCCGGTCCAATACATTGACCTCCGCTCGGAAAAACGGCCCGTAGTCAAGATGAAAATACAGTAGACATCTCGCCCTTCTGTATTGTAGTATTAAGCGAGATAGGTTTGAGATTATATTTATATTGTTCTCATTGATCTTGGGCGGGGAGGTAGGCTTCGTGCCATCCAGAAACTGGCAAGCTTATATTGCATTCGTTTGTATAATACTCGGGTTTCTGCTCGTAGTGCAGTTCAGGACCCAGGAATACATAGGCAAGATAACCCTTCCAACGCGCCGGCTCGAGGACCTGACAGACATGCTGCGTAAGACCGAGAGCGAGCGGGACCTCCTGGAAAAGGAGGTTGTGGCCCTGCGACAGCAGCTCGCCAGGGTTGTCGAGGGCGAGCATATGGTCGAGGCTGTCCGCCAGGAGCTCGAAAAGGTTAAAATGGCGGCGGGGCTCACCGAGTTGAAGGGTCCGGGGGTCGTGGTCGTTCTCAACGATAGCAGGAAGCAGGCCCAGCCGGGCGAGAGCGCGGAGCTATTCCTGGTCCATGATGAGGACCTCCTCAAGACGGCAAACGAGCTCTTTGCCGCCGGGGCCGATGCGGTGGCCATAAATGGCCAGCGTCTCGTGGCGACGAGCGAGGTGCGCTGCGCCGGCCCAACTATCTCTGTGAATAACACGCGGATAGGCCCTCCCTACACTATCGTCGCCATCGGCGATCCTGTGACGCTCGAGAATGCCCTGCGAATGCGGGAGGGGATCATCGATACCTTGCGCGCCTGGGGGATTGAAGTTAAAATCACCCGGATGCCCGAGGTCGTCGTCCCCGCGTATAAAGGCAGCATTTATTTCCAATATGCAAAGCCTCTCAACTATATAAGGCCCGTTAACAAAGGAGGAGATTAGATTTGCTTCCGCTTTACGGTCTCCTGTTTGGGGTCTTGATCGGGCTCCTCACATCGCTCAGGCTCCCGGTGGGTTATGCTGATTACATGGCTATAGGCATCCTGGCAGCGCTCGATTCCGTTTTCGGGGGCTTGCGAGCGGGGCTCGAGGGCAAATTTGACGGCCCCATATTCCTCTCGGGTTTCTTTGTAAACACACTCCTGGCGGCCCTCTTGACCTATGTCGGCTATAAGCTCGGCGTGGACCTCCTGATGGGGGCCACTGTTGCATTCAGCATAAGGCTGTTTACCAATGTAGGTATAATAAGGAGATACCTCATCAAAAGGTCGGGCACGTCGGGCACGGGCATTCAGCAGCAATCGTGATTTAGTAATTTGGTTTAGACAAGTCAAATTTTGACGAGAAAAGAAGAGGAAAAGAGCTACAGCCGTTGAATTTAGTTATATGTTATGCTGCGTTGCACCGCATCACGGCGTATAAGTGTTATATATCTTGTTTATGTCTCGCACGGCATCTGGCTGCTCTGTTGGTGCCATATGACGCGGGTGCGATGGTGCTGGCGTTGATAGGACGATAGACGGTGTGACGGATTGAGGGATAAGGGATGAATGTTGCGGATCACAGGGGGTAGAGGGCATGTTTGAGATGGATCTCGAGATAGAGCAATTCACCAATATCAAGGTTATAGGCGTCGGGGGCGGCGGGAGCAATGCTGTGAATCGGATGATAGACGCGGGTCTCAAAGGGGTTGAATTCATAGCCATAAATACTGATGCTCAGGCCCTTGCACAGTCCAACGCCGCCGTAAAGATCCAGATAGGCGAGAAGCGGACAAAGGGTCTCGGGGCGGGCTCGAACCCTGATATCGGGAGGGAGGCTGCCGAAGAGAGCCACGACGCCCTCAAGCGCACCGTGGAGGGGGCTGATATGGTTTTCATAACAGCTGGTATGGGCGGTGGCACGGGTACGGGTGCCGCTCCTCTCATTGCACAGATATCCAAGGAGTCAGGGGCCCTCACGGTCGGGGTGGTCACGAAGCCGTTTTCTTTCGAGGGCCGGAGGAGAATGGCCCAGGGACTTGCCGGGATCGAGAACCTCAAGACGAAGTTGGATGCCCTCATAATCATCCCCAACGACAGGCTTCTCCAGGTGGCAGAGAAGAAGACATCAATGCTTGATGCGTTTAAAATGGCTGACGACGTGCTGCGCCAGGGGGTCCAGGGCATTTCCGACCTTATAACCGTCCCCGGCCTGATAAATGTCGATTTCGCCGACGTGAGGACCATCATGACCGATGCGGGTTCGGCCATCATGGGCATCGGCATGAGCAACGGCGAGGAGCGCGCGGTGCAAGCGGCAAAGGCCGCAATCTCGAGCCCGCTCCTCGAGGCCTCGATCGAGGGAGCCAAGGGTGTATTGCTTAACATCACGGGCAGCTCGAATCTCGGGCTGTTTGAGGTGAACGAGGCCGCACAGATAATCGCGGAGGCGGTAGACCCTGATGCCAACATAATCTTCGGCGCAATGATCGACGATACCATGCGCGATGAGATCAGGGTCACGGTAATAGCCACTGGATTTGAGCAAAAGGGCATGGCCCGGAAAGCCGGACTTGAGGAGGTCGACATCAAGCCCTTCGCTGTGGATGATCTCGAGATCCCGGCTTTTCTGAGGAGGGGCCGGAGGGAATAATTACCTTGTTCTGTTGAGTTTGCCTTTGAAGGAATTTGGCCTCCAGGTAAAGAATAATACATATTGCATATTTTGCATATTGCCCTGGACTTGACATATCTCCAGCGCAGGACGCCCTTGGGAGCCAGTGATGCGGGTTCCCGGGGCGTTTCGGGTTATTTATGGCTTAAAAGGATGAGTATGCCATTATCGCGCCGGGGGTTGGAGATTTTGCCAGGGCGTCTGGGGATCGTGCCGGATCGAGAAGATGGCGGGAGAGGGTTGCGGGGTTGGAAGACGATTGGTTGGGATGCTGGCTGAGTGGGGGTTAAGCGATGGCTGATATAAGGGTCAGGAGGGGAATTTCATCTATTCTTACCCTTGGGTTTTTTACTCTTGGGGCTATTCTTTGCGTTTTCGGGGTGGCCCTGACTTTTGTGGCTTCACCGCGGGTCTCACCCGTTTTCGCGGCCGGGACCCAATCTCAATATGCCATCAGGATCGGGGGTTATATCAAGCTTCATGCCGATTATTACCTCGGTGATGTACCCTCTTTGGAGAAGGCCGGTGTGGAGGGCGAAGGCAGCAACTACCTAGCCTCGGGGAGGAGTGCGGGCATCCGCCAGGACCTCGAGCTCTTCCTCGATTCCAGGGTGAGGGACCGGTATCAGCTCTATGTGAGCCTGAATTCCCATGGTTACTGGGGAGTCCAGTATGCGAGCGATGGCAGCTACGGGGTTCCCCCGACTACTGGGCCATTGCTGATAGACCAGGCCTACCTCGGTTATTATGGAGATAGGCTGAAGGTGAATGCCGGCAGGCTCTACTTCTCGCTCGGGCCCGTCGGCCTCATAGCCCGCAACGATTACTCAGCCATTGAAGGCCTGGCCGTCGATACCATGCTCGGGGGGTTTTATCTCGCCGGGATCTATTCCCGCCTAAGCTCGCAATATGACCCCAGTGGGGTAGTTGTAAGAGGGGCAGACGATTTCGTTGCCTTGCGGGTCGCAAGGCGCATGGGCGACTTCCTGGTTGGATATAACCACGTCCTGTCCGGCCTCGGGGATGAGAGCGCCCAGAGCATCGACTTCGAAGGCGCCATCTACAATAGGCGAGTAAGGGGCGAGATCGCGCGAATGCGGCCGAGCACGACCTCCTTCGACGGAAATGGTGATGGTGACAAATATGATACAGGGTGGAGGCCAGCCTTTTTCGTGGAGGGAGATATATTGAACAGGCCATCCGGGCGCCTCACCCTATCGTACGGCTACTTCGCCAGGGGCTTTACGCCAACCTTTACTTCTCTCTACGATGAGGGGGATGAGAAGGGGATCGGGTTTGCCCATAACACCGAGGGTTTGAGGCTCAAATACGACCGGGTTCTGTCGGGGGCGGTTCACCTCGAAGCCGGGCTCTCGAGGCTCAAATTCATCGATGAACAGTATGCACATGAGACGGGCACCGACAGGACAACACCACTAACGATGGCCTGGGTCGGCCTGGCGAAGGGGATCGGCGAGAATATGGAGGCTGGGATCAGGTATACGCAGCGCTCAAATGACTATATGGATTACGGTTGCGTGAGCGCCAGCTTGAGCGCGGGGTTCTGAAGTTAATGAGAGGTAAATAGGTAATACACCAGGGAATAAGATGCAGCGGAATGGGAGGAGGAAACATATGGGCTTTGGGTACAAGAGTTCAGTGGGCCTGGTTTCAACGCGTGCAGGCAGGGCAGTAATAAGGATTGCAGCCTGGCTATTTGCGTTCCTGTGCATTCTAGGTTTCCCCGGCGCCGCCTACGCAAGGGGCGGTTTGAGCGGGGTGAGGATCGTCGTGGACCCGGGTCACGGAGGCTGGGATCCCGGGGCGGTCGGTCCCACAGGCCTGACGGAGAAGGAGGTCAATCTGAGGGTCGGTATTGCGCTGAGGAATTGCCTTGCGGAATATGGCGGGGCAACTGTGCTGATGACGCGGTGGGACGATCAAGATGTGGGCCTCGAGGAGCGGGTGCAGATGGCTAATTGGTGGGGCGCGGACAGGTTTGTGAGCGTTCACCACAACGCCTCCTATGACAGGTCGCTGAACGGGACCCAGACCTATGCGTATACATATGGGAGCCAGGCCAGCTTTGACATGCGAAACAAGGTTCAAAACAGGCTGGTCTGGGGCCAGGGCCTGCCGGATAAAGGGGCAATGACTGCCAACTATTATGTTTTAAAATACACCAGGATGCCGGCCATCCTGACGGAAGCCTCCTTCATTACAAACCCCTACCAAGAGGCGCGGTTGAGAGATAGAGGCTATACCTGGAGAGAGGGTTACTACATATACCAGGGGATTGCGGACCATTTCGGCGTGGCACCGTGAGCCCGGCGCAGGCCTTGGACCGAACCGTTATCGCCCCGGAGAGCGCCTGCGAGCGCGGCCGCCAATATTGCGGCCACCAATAACAATAATATTGATACAGGCACTATGTGCATCTTTGCGGGATGCCTGGCAGGAAGAAAGTAGTTGTTGAACGGCCCCTCCCCCAGCGGTTATAATGAAATTAGCCGGAGGGAAGGCTCAAAAGCATATAACTGCCTTTTGGGGGAGGCGGCAAGGTGAAAATATCCGAGTATGAATCCGGCCCCATTCGCGTACGCGATGGGGTCCTATTTAGCTATTGGAATCCGGAGGCTAACTCTGTGCATATAGCAGGGGACTTCAACGGGTGGGACTCCGTATCCCACCCAATGCACAGGGATGTGCATGGCTGGTGGAGTGCAACACTTCCGCTCGAGGCGGGTCTCCATCAGTACAAGTTCATAGTGGATAACTCCTGGGTGCTCGACCCTGCAAACCCATGTTGCATAGATAACACCCTCGGCGGGTGGAACTCCTTCCTCGAGATCGCAGCGGATGGTGAGGTGCATCTCGAGGCGCCCGCAGAGGGAATGAGCGCGTACAGCAGGTTCGAGGCTGTAGATTCTCCTGCATGGGTCAATGATGCAGTGATCTATGAGATATTCCCGAGGGTTTTCAGCCAGGATGGGACGCTTGAGGCTATCAGGGCTCGTCTCCCGGAGCTCGCGAGCCTCGGGGTAAATTGCATCTGGCTCATGCCTATTCATAGAATTGGCACCGTAGGGAGGAAGGGGATTCTCGGCTCTCCTTATGCCATATATGACTACTACAGTATAGACCCTGGCTATGGGACGGCGGCCGACCTGAGAGCCCTCGTCCAGACAGCGCATGCAAACGGCATGCGGGTCATAATGGACATGGTCGCAAATCATACGGCAAATGACTGCCCCCTCACGAAGGAGCACCCTGATTGGTACAGCAGGGATGGCTATGGCGTGATAAGAAGCCCCGGCTTCGGGTGGGACGACGTGGCTCAGCTGGACTACGGCTCATCCGAGCTTCGCGACTATATGGTTGAGGTTATGCGTTACTGGGTGAGGGAGTTCAACATCGACGGCTACCGGTGCGATGTGGCCGCGCTCGTGCCGCTCGATTTCTGGAAGCGCGTGAGGGCGGAGTTGAGAGAGATCAAGCAGGATATAATGCTGCTGGCCGAATCCCATGAGCCGGCGCATAACCTCCACGCCTTTGATCTTACCTACGAGGAGTCGCTGCCGGCGCTCCTCAGCGACGTGATCAGGGGGGTATCGCCTGCGAGGAGTATAAGGGAGATGCTTGAGCGCCAGCGCCTCGAGTTTCCAAGAAACTCGCTACGGCTGCGCTACCTGGAAAACCACGATCAAATGAGAATCCAGGCAAGGTTGGGTGATGAATCGGGTGATGAGCACGCGGGGCGCGGCGGGCGCCTGGCGGCTGTGCTCCTGCTTACCCTCGATGGCGTGCCGCTCATCTATAACGGGCAGGAGATAGGCGAGCGGGAAAGGCCCGACCTTTTCGATCCATTCAAGATCCGATGGGATCGCGGTGACCACGAGCTCCGCGGGTTTTATAGGGACCTCTTGTCCATCAGGAGGGCAAGCCCCGCCCTGAGGAGGGGCGATCTAAAGTTCATCGATATAGAGTATGATGATAAATGCCTTGCCTATGTCCGGCAATATACGGGGAATAAGGGGAATGAAGTTGGGAATGAAGCAGGTAGCGCCGTCCTTGTAGCCTTGAATTTCTCCGGAGACAGGATCAGTTTCACTGTCGATCTGAGTGGCGCGGTTTCTGAAGTCTTTTTGAATACAGGGGCGTACAAGCTCGGGACCGTATTAGAGCCTTTTTCCTCGCAGATAATTGACCTTGGGGCAGCCTTTACCTTAAACAAGGTTTCGTGATATAATTGGCCCAGGAGTCAAGAAGTTCTAAATCTGGTTTTTTGGAGGTGGCGCAAGTGAGGGAAAAGGTAGCTGGCGGCAGGCATATCAAGACAATTTACGCGGGCGTTGCAAAGGCCGACCTCGAGTCCCGGGGGTGCGGCGAATGCCAGACTTCGTGCCAGTCGGCCTGCAAGACATCCTGTACAGTCGGGAATCAAGTTTGCCTCAAGAAGTAGCATAGCGAAGTAGCATGGCTGGGTAGAGTGGATCTTGGACTCCGGGGACGCACTGGAACACTAAGACTAGTTGGAGGTGGAGGGAATGACCGCTGGTTTCCATGCTCTGGCCCCGGTTAAATCGGTCCTGGATAGAAGGTCGAGACTGTGTGCAACTTTATTCATTAGCATCTGTCTGGTATATGTGGCATGCAGCACCGGTTTGTCCGGTTTGTGCCTTGCGGCCACGGCTCCGGCTGATGAGGGTAAGGCATTGGCCGGGCTCGGGATAGAACAATATGAAAAAGGAGACTTCACAGAGGCGGTCAAGACTTTAAATAAGGCGATCAAGCTCGGCACCGCCGGTGACGAGGTGCGTTTTTATCTTGCCATGGCCTACCTGGAAAAGGGAATGCTCAAGGAGGGCCTGTCCGAGACAAAGCTCATCTCCGGGGGGTTTAGCAGGAGGTCCGAGCTCTACCTGAAACTTGGCGATGCCTACATGAATAGGGGTGGCCTCCATGACGAGGCCATACTGTCGGATGCCATCCACTGGTACAAGGAGGCGCTGGCCGCCAACGGGAAGGATGCCAGGCCGCATTTCTCACTCGGACTGGCCTACTATGAGGCCGGAAGGTTTGCGGATGCGCAAAGGGAGTTTGAGGCGGTCCTTGAGCTAGATCCCGGTTATATAGGAGCCAGGGAGAATCTCGCCCTGACATACCTGGCGCAGGGCGACAGGGATCGCGCGTTTGAGGAGTACGGCAGGGCCCTGCAGGGCGCCCCCGGTGATATGGGGCTCCGTGTTGCCTTCGGTGACCTTTGTCTTGAGCGCGGGCAATATGAGGAGGCTATCGACCAGTACAGCCAGGTGGTGAACGCGCTCCCGACTTATGCTGTCGGCCATTATAAGCTTGCGACGGCCTATTATAGAGCGGGCAGGGTGGACGAGGCAATAGCTGAGCACAAGGAGACTACACGCCTGGATCCCTATTTCTTCTACGCTTACTACGGCCTTGGCATCCTCTATTTTGAGCGCTCGATGTTTAATGAGGCTGTAGAGGAATTCAAGCGGGCAATTCACTATAACCCAAGTTACGTGTCGGCATACATAGGGCTCGGAAGGGCATACATGGCTATGGACCGGATGGTTGAGGCCATAGCGGCGCTGAAAGTTGCAACCCACCTGAGCGTTCTCGATCGCGACAGCCACTACTGGCTTGGGGTGGCCTATGCCCGGTCGAATAACGAGGAGCTTGCCATACGTGAGCTCCGCAAGACCCTCCATATCGACAGCACATATACGCCTGCCCGGGAATTGCTTGATCAGTTGAGGAATCCTTGAAGCGCGGTGCCTGGTGGGGGCATTATCATATATGCCAGGGAGTATAGTATGCGAATTAAGCCCGGGCTGAGGTGGAATCCTAGCAATGTGAGTCCCAGTATAGGTGTGAGTCCCAGCATATGAGAAGGTCACATGTAATGATCATATAAAATGTTATGGCATATAACCTGAGATCTACTTGGGGACACTTGGGGTAGCCAGTTTAGACAAGGAGGGCTTGCAGGGTGAGCGGGTGTTGTGGGGCCAGGGATTCAGTTGCCAATCTGAAGATCACGGGGATGAAATGCCAGGGCTGTGCTGAAAGGATCGAGAAAACCCTCTCCGGCCTCGAGGGCATCACTGGTGTTGAAGTTAACTTGGATAGGCATGAGGCCAGGATTTCATACGATGCTTCGCGCATCGGCGAGGAAGATATCAAAGTTGCCGTCGAAAACCTGGGATACGGGGTTCTATAATTCAACTGCTGTCTGAAACTGAAAAAACTCGGTGAGCTTTTGCACACCGACTTAAAGTTAAGAATGCGCTGAAGCCCTGGGATTCGATTTGATGAGAGGTTCTTCTTTTTGCAGAGGGGCCTCTTATTTTTTTGTTTTTTAATTACATTTTTTCCATAAAAAGGTTGACAAGTGTCTTCTTTGGGGGTATCATCGAAGTATCATGGAAACGTTAACCAGGGGGGACGGCAGGGCCATGCGGGTTTTAATACTCGATGATCATCCTGTTTTGAGGAAGGGGATCGCGGCCTTACTGGCTGAGCGAGATGATTTAGAGGTTGTAGGGGAGGCCGACAACATCTTCGACGCTGTGAGCAGGGCAAAGGATCTTAAAGCTGATACCATCTTAATTGACCTGCACCTCCGGGGGATTGATGGGGCAAGAGCCGCCCAGCTTTTACGCGATTTTCTTCCAGGAGTGAAGATCACCTTATTCGGTGACGCCACTTACAGTATTATGCCCGGCGATGGCGGGGCAGCCGGGGAACGCGGGTATGATGGCAAGCCGGGCCCATCCGGAGAGGAAAGACTTGCAGGAGCTATTGATGCACCAACGGCGTCTGATGTAACATTTGGATCCCGGCATTACCATGATGAGCATGTCAGCTATGGTGGATATATCAGGGATATCAGCCTCACGCGCACTGAGGAGAAGGTAATGGAGCTTTTGGCCCGGGGATATCGCAATCAGGCCATAGCTGATGCCTTGTTTATTAGCGTCAACACCGTGAAGACCCATGTCCATAGCATATTTCGCAAACTCAAGGTGAAGAGCAGGGCTGAAGCCATAAGCGTTGTGTTGAATTCGGGCGCAAGAAAGGGGATGGTTGACGGACGGTTTAACACTAACGTTTATTTAAATCACACCTTCAGGTAATAGCAGGGTTATCCATAAATTGGTATAATCGAGTCGCAAGTGATGCTTCAAGCCTGTAATGATATCACAGGAGGTGAAGACGATGTTTGGGAAGCTTGGAGGGCGGAAAGTGACAGTTAACATGGCTATTGACGGGTTCTGCGTATCCTTCCGTTGCTGGGGCCACCGCATAACGATCGGGTAGAGGGTAGGCTACCCATCAGGTGTGGGCAGTGGCGGGTGTTTTGAGCAGCGCCCGCCATCCGCCGATCCCCGGGCACAGGGTTGCCGGCGAAACAGCGTGCTGGTAAACTGGCATAAATCAAGAAACCTGCACTTGGCAGGGGTCTCAGTGCCTTCTCGCCGTATATTTTGGTTTATATCGTACCTATGAGGGATTGAAACGCTCAGGAGGGGAGCAAGTTGGATTGCGACATTCGCCTGGATGGGCGCTATCGCCTCGCCCCTGAGGCAAGAGTTCTTGAAAACGAGGCCGAACGGGTCCTGGTGAATCTCAATAACAGGGAATGGATCAAGGTGAGCCCTGAAGCCTTTTCATTGATAGAAAACAGGGCCAACAATCCATTCAGGGAAATCGTGGACAGGGGAGCTCGCGAGCACCATGCCAGGCCTGCGGAGATATTCTCGCTATTTGAATACCTGGTCGCGAGCGAGCTTATCAAGGACGTGAGGAGGAAGTCCCCCAGAAAGATATACCTCAATGTGACAGACAGGTGCAACCTGGCATGCCGGACGTGCTACTTTGGAGCCGCCTCCTGCACCCTTTCCGGCGATGATCCCATGTCCACTGCTGATATCCTAGGTGCCCTGGCTTCCATCGCGCCGCTCAAGCCCGATAGCCTTGTCCTAAGCGGGGGGGAGCCTTTTATTCGCAAGGACGCGATCGAGATCATCGAAGCCGCGGCGCGCGCGGCGCGGTGTGTGACGGCGCTCACCAACGCCACGCTCATCAATCGTGAGATCGCGGGCGCCCTGGCGGCCACGCACGCGAAGGTCCAGGTCAGCATCGAAGGCCCCGTTGCGGATATCCACGACGCTATAAGAGGGAAGGGGAGCTTCGATCTAGCGATGAAGGGGGTCCGGCTTCTCCTTGAAAGCGGGGTATCGGATATAGAGCTGGTACCAACCCTTACCCGGCGAAATATAAGGCATGCCTGGGATGTTATCAAGCTTGCGGGGGACCTTGGCGTCGGGTATCACTTCAGCCTCTTCATGCCAGTCGGGAGGGGCCAGTGCAATCGGCGCGAGTTTGATCTATCTCCTGAAGAGCTGTGTCTCTGGTTTTGTGAAATGTTGAAGTACGAACGTCCCGATCCGGTTTCCTTCATGTCCGATCCGCGAGAATCCTGCGGCGCCGGGGACAGGGAGATAAGCGTAGGACCCGATGGGGAGGTTTACCCGTGTCCTCTGCTGCATTATCCCGAACTCTCCATGGGCAACGTCCTGCGCGAGGGGTTTGACGATATATGCTTGAGGACAGGGGGCATCGTCGCGAACGTTGATGAAAAGGAACAGTGTTCCACCTGCAATGTGCGCTATTTCTGCGGAGGGGGCTGTGCAGCCTATTCCTACTCCAAGAGGCGCGATTTCATCCTTCCCGATCCTTATTGTCTCTTTTACAAGAGGGTATTTTCAACATTCGTCTGGGATTGGGTTGACGGGAGAAGCCATGTGGAGAACTGGGGCAGGGTGCTCGAGCGCATGGCCGGTGTGCGGGAGCGGCAGTGCGAGACTATATAATCTATAATACGGGACCATACAATATATGAGCGTTACATAACATAATATGAGCATTACATGTGAGCATTACCGGTAGTATTAGTGGTACTACCAGTGAGTCGGGGGAGAAGTATGCCTTTCTATGTTTTTGTCCTTGCCAGCATGATTTTCAAGGTTGGATTTCAGGAGTGGCGCCAGCATAACGATGAAATGGGTTACATTGACCTGGGGGACGTGATTATAATTGGGATACTGGCCACCACGAGGCTGGTCGCCGGGGTGGATCCTGTTGAGTTTTACGGATTCCGCCTTGCGGACCTGCGGAGCTGCCCGTGGGGTGCAATGGCCGGTATATGGGCGGCAGCCTTCGCACTGAATCGCGTTGTCCGCGCACGCGTGCCACGCGAACTGTTGCCGGACGGCATATTCCAGCTCCTCGGGCGATATGGCCTGTCTATGGTAGCAACCGCTGGGATACCCTTCGTCGCCACTCAGACGCTGTGGGAGGAGCTTCTTTTCCGCGGGGTGATCTTCAACAGTTGTATTTCACTACTGGGTGTAACGGGCGAGACTATGGCCTCGTGCATAACCATAGGTTTTAGGGATGCGAGGTTCGCCGCTGCCGCCTTTGCATCGAGCGCGATGTTTGGCCTGGCTCATTTCCTGCCGCTATATATAATCACTTCCGGCAGGATCACTCCCGGCAAAGGGCGACCTGGGTATGCGGCGGTGCCGGGCGGTCCGGGAAAGTCCTGCAGGGACCTCAGCCTCGCCAGGGCGTACGCCTTTGTAATGCCGTGTGTTTACGGGCTCATATTCATAGAGTTGAATGCCAGGTCAGGGTCGCTCATGCCGGGCTGGGTGATGCATTTCGGGCTTAATTACGCGAGCCTGATCTGGAATAGAGTGTGGTTGGGGGGGCATGATTTATGGATGAAGGCGACGTTGAATTCCAGAGCGTGACAAAGATATATTCCAGCCTCATGGGGCGCCCGGTTGCAACGGGGATCGAAAACATCTCCTTCGTTGCGAGGCGTGGCGAGGTCTTGGCGATCCTGGGGCCAAATGGAGCAGGCAAGACCACGATCATCAAGATCATTACGGGTCTCCTGACGCCTACGTCGGGAGTTGTAAGGGTGGGGAGGCGTAGCGAGCCGAACGGGAGATATGTGAAGCCGCGAGGGCTCGGTGTTGTGCTGGGTGGATCGCGAAATCTTTACTGGAGGCTTACCGCCAGGGAGAATCTAGAGTATTTCGGCGCGCTGCGGAGGGCCGGCATCATGATGGAGATAGCGAGGCAGTCGGATGAGCTGCTCAGGCTCTTTGGCTTGTATGAGGCTCGCAACATGACGGTTGCGGACCTTTCTACAGGGTTGCGGCAGAGACTCTTTATCGCTGTTGCCCTTATGGGCCAGTCGGATATAGTGGTGTTCGATGAACCCACGATCGGGCTCGATGTTCGCTCCAGCACCGGCGTCGAGTGGTTGATCAAGGAGATATCGAGGGTGCGTGGGGCCACGGTGATCCTCGCGACGCACCAGATGAAGCTGGCCCAGAACGTGTCGGACAGGGTCCTCATAATCAATAGAGGCAGGGCACTGCTCTGCGATACGGTGGGTAACTTGCGTCGCATCTTCAAGCGCGATGCCTTTGAGATCGTCGTGGATGGCGTGCTACCGGTTGAGGCTACAAGTCGCATCCAAGAGATCAAGGGGGTCAAAATTGCGGCAGAATGCGACGACCGGGGACGTTCGAAGATCCTTGCGAGCCTGGCGGACTCGAGGCTTCTATACCCGGTCCTCGATCTGTTGAGAGAGAACGGCTTGGGTGTGAGCTCAATCCAGCAGCGTGAGCCGGACCTGGAAGAGGTTTTCCTCCAGGTGACGGCCTGATGTGGATGTCAGCCCATCGCGCTCCAGTCCATCGCGTGCCAGTCCATACGATACACTGCTCCACTGGAGGTAGCGGTGTGGCGGAAAGGGTGGGAGTCTATGTTTCTCCTCATTGAATTCTGGGCGGAATTGAGGCGTGGGTTCAAGAGCTATATCCGCTATCCGCTTCAGGCCATCGGGGAAATCATCGCGCTTATACTGGCGTTTGCCTTCGTAGACAACTCTCAGGGCGGGGGATCGGCGGGGCGGGCAGTTGGCTTTGCAGCCCTCTTCATTGCGTTCATCGGGTTGCAGGCTGCAAATAAGGTGGTGAAGGATGAATCCGACGCGGGGACCCTCGAGCAGCTCTACTTGGCTTGTTCCAGCCTCCCGAGGGTTATATTCCTGCGGACTCTGGCCGACACCTTGCGGCTGATGCCCGTCTTGCTCGGGGTCCTTGCAATCACCGAGCCTTCCATAGGGTCCAGGCTCCCATCCCGGATCGGCCCGGTCGTCCTCCTCTCTCTGCTCATGAATGTCGGGATGCTTGGGATAGGGTTTATCCTTGGGGCGATAGCCCTCGTCTTCAAGCGAATAGGTTTCCTCGCCAATCTGGCCAGCATCGCGCTCTTGCCGCTCGCGCTCGCCCCCGGCGATATGCCGGCAAGTGGACTGGCCGGGGATATGTTGGAGGCGATCCCATTCACCCAGGCCCTGAGCACCTTTAGAGCTCTTTTGGGGAATTCCAGCGGGGCCTGGAGTCGCCTGGTATCTTCCAGTGGGGCCCTGCTCCTGGTGGATTCCGCAATTTGCTTCATTATTGGTTTGATGGTATTTCGAGCGGCTGAGCGTATGGCGCGGGATAGAGGGCTCATCGGTAAATATTAGAGTATCAGGTATATGAGTGCACATCGCTCAGAACTATGGTAGAATAGTGGTGATGGGTTTGAGAAACATCCAGGGATGATTCTTAAACGGAGGGTTCACACGGCCGGGGTGCGGGTGCACCGTTAATCGAATTAAGGAGTTGGTTCCCATTGCCGGCAGGACGCAGGCTCGCGCTTAGCATCATCGTTTTTATACTTGTGCTGCTCATACTATCGACTAGCGGTATAGTAAGATTCTATACGGATTTGCTCTGGTTCCAGGAGGTTGGCTACCCCTCAGCCTTCTGGGTGAGCATCATATCCCGGGGTTTGCTCGGCCTTGGCTTTGGGTTGGCGTCGTTTCTCTTCCTTTATCTGAATCTCAGGCTGGCCAGGGGGGCTCTGCGCCATATCGATATCGGGCCAAAGGCGTTTGAGTTGCCGGATTTCCTGACAGCCAGGAGGGTCTCATTGGCATTCCTCATCTTCAGCCTGTTGATAGGGTTTCTCCAGGGGCTGGGCGCCTCGCAGTACTGGCTCCCGGCTCAGGAATTCCTCAAAGGAGCCAGCTTCGGTGTCAGGGATCCCATATTCGGCCTGGATATCGGATTCTATATGTTCCGTTTATCGTTTCTTCGTTACCTCTATGAGGTAGCCTCGTTCCTTATTGTGCTGGCGGCGATAGTGTGTGGTGCCATCTATCTTGTCACCGGGGGGGTCTCGATCAGGGGCCTGCGGGTGAACCTCACGGGACAAGCGAGGTATCACCTGCTCGGCCTTGTTGGACTGGGATTCCTGGTGAAGGCGTGGGGTTACCGGTTGAGCATGTACAACTTATTATACTCGCCCAGGGGTGCGGTCTTTGGAGCGGGCTACACGGATATCCACGCCCTCCTCCCGGGGCTCAAGATACTCATGGGCGTCGCTCTGGCCTGCGGCGTGGCAATTCTGGCCGGGGCCTTTCTGCCTCGCCTAGTGAAACTCGCCTTTACAGGGATCGCGGCGCTTATCATCGCATCATTCGTCTTCGGGAGCGTTTACCCCTCGCTGGTCCAGAGGTTCTCGGTCGAGCCAAATGAGCTCGTGAGGGAGCGTCCCTATATCCAGAGGAATGTGAAATTCACTCGCATCGCCTACGGGCTTGATAAGATAGAAGAGAGGAGCTTTCACCCCAGGGACAACCTGGCTTATGAGGACCTGGCACGCCACAGGGACACCCTGAACAACATACGGCTCTGGGACTGGCGTCCCTTGAAGCAGACATATGGCCAGCTTCAGGAGATTCGCCTTTACTACGAGTTCGGCGAGGTCGATCTCGACCGCTATATGACCGGTGAAGGCTACCGCCAGGTTGCGCTCTCCCCACGCGAGCTGAGCCTGAACCAGATGCCTCAGATGGCGAGGACCTGGATCAATGAGCACCTCAAATATACCCATGGTTATGGCCTCGTTATGAGCCCTGTTAACAAGATTACAGAGGAAGGACTGCCGGAGTTCCTCATAAAGGATATACCGCCGAGATCAACCGGCATGCCTTCGATAACCCGGCCCGAAATATACTTCGGCGAGCGAACCAATCAGTATGTAATAGTCGGGACGAAGAGCGGCGAGTTTGATTATCCCGTCGCTGATCAGAATGCGTATGCCAAATACTCGGGCAGGGCGGGCATTGGGCTCTCATCCCTCCCAAGAAGGATACTATTTGCGCTGCGGTTCGGGACGTCGAAGATACTCTTCTCGTCGGAGATAACCAGCGAAACCAAGATTCTCTTTTACAGGAATATAAGGGATAGGGTGCAGCGGATCGCCCCGTTCCTGCGCTATGACGCCGATCCTTATATGGTCGTTGCTGATGGTCGCCTGTTTTGGATATGGGACGCCTATACCACAAGCAGCATGTTCCCGTACTCCCAGCCTCTCACCGATGGGATCAATTACATCCGCAATTCTGTCAAGGTCGTGGTTGACGCATATAACGGCGATGTATCATTTTATCTCGTGGATGAAGCTGAGGCTGTTGCCGCAACCTATAAACGGATATATCCCGGGCTTTTCAAGCCTTTTGGGGCCATGCCGGATAGTCTGAAAAGCCATATCCGCTATCCCGAGGACCTCTTTCGCATCCAGGCTAATGTGTTGAATGCGTATCACATGGAGGATCCCGATGTCTTCTACAATAAGGAGGATGCCTGGTCAATAGCGCGCGAGGTTTACGCCGGGCAGGAACAGGAGGTCGCACCCTACTATGTGATCATGCGGCCGCCCGGCGAAAAGAAGCTCCAATTCATCCTGATGCTCCCGTTCACCCCTGTAGGGAAGAATAACATGATAAGCTGGCTCTTTGCGAAGTGTGATCCCCCGGATTACGGGAGGTTGGTGCTTTATAAGTTCCCCAAGGAGCACCTTGTTTACGGGCCTGCGCAGATTGAAGCCAGGATTGACCAGGACCCCAATATATCGCAGTTGTTGACGCTGTGGAGCCAGAAAGGGTCAAGGGTCATAAGGGGAAACCTCCTGGTTATCCCCATTGAGAATTCTATAATCTACGTTGAGCCCCTCTATCTGCTGGCCGAACAAAGCGAGCTCCCCGAGCTGAAACGGGTGACGGTTGCATACGGGTCGAGGCTCGCCATGGATACTACCTTCGAGCGCGCCCTTGCGAGGGCTTTCGGGAGGCCAATCGGGGTTCCGGGTTCGCTTGAAGCGGGGGCCGGGCGGGTGGTAGAGGTCCCGTCTCGCCCTGGTGCTCCGGGCGAGAATGGTGCGGTTGCGGGGCAATCCGTGCGCGACCTGGTGATGTCGGCTCTTCGTCAGTACGGGGAGATGCAGGATAGGGTCAGGAGGGGGGACTGGGCCGGGTATGGGGCCGCCCTCAAGAACCTCGAGGAGACACTGAAGACCCTGGAGCGCGCGACGAAGTAGTTTGGAGAAAACTGCCATCACGTGGCGAAATGGCTCGGACTCCCAGGGCCGTATGCCATATAGCGGTGCAGGGCGTCCGGGAGACCTTTTAAGACAAGGGGACGTCCTGGGGCAGGAGGAGCAGGAGGAAGGGAAAACGACTATCAGGGTGAGGGTAGAAGGGAATGGCATAAAGCTGGCAATGGGGGAAAAAGGGTCGGAGCTGGAGATAAATGGCGTCGCGCCATTCAGCCTTTATCACACGGTGGAGTGTGGGCAGGCTTTTCGGTGGAGGCGGGAAGGGAATTGGTATGAAGGGGTTGTCAGGGGCACAACCCTGAGGTTGAGACAAATCGGCGAGGATGCCGTCTCGGTCTGGATCCCGGAGCACGCCTCGGATGATGAGGTGCATGATATCCTATCCCTTATGAGGGATTACTTCTGTCTCGATTCGGATCATGCTGGGATTGAGCTAAGCCTGCGAGAGAGGGATCCACTCCTCGGTCCAGCTATCGATTACGCGTCAGGCCTCAGGCTCGTTAGACAGGATCCATGGGAGTGCCTGATATCCTTTATAATATCGGCACGCAACAGGATACCTTTGATCGTGGCCGCGCTCGAGAGGCTATCGCGTAGATTCGGAAGGCCGATTGATGGGCCGGAGGGCAGGGCTTTCTGGGCTTTTCCCGAGCCCGACGAGCTTTCGCGCGCGAGCGAGGCTGATATCCATGATTGCGGCGTTGGCTTTCGCTCGGGGTATGTGCTTGGCGCCGCCAGGGCTGTTGCAAGCGGGGAATTTGATCTGGGTCGCCTCCGCCAGCTCCCCCTCGAAGAGGCACGACGAAGCCTGATGCAGCTCCGTGGGGTTGGGCGGAAGGTGGCCGACTGCGTTTTGCTCTTTGCCTTCCAGCGGTATGAGGCGTTTCCTATAGATATTTGGATGGAGCGCGTTATGAGATACCTCTATTTTCAGAATGAGCCTGCGACACTAGAGGGCATTCAAACGTTCGCACGCGGCCGATTTGGTGACCTTGCAGGGTTCGCTCAGGAATACCTTTATCATTACGCGAGGAATTGCCTTGCAGAGGAGTTAAGGGCTTGGGCATCCCAGGCGGCAGGACCGGCATATCACGAGGCCAGAGGGGATAGAATTAAATAGCGGGAGAGGGGAGGGCCGGGCCGGTTCAAGAACGAGGGACTGAGCAAAAAAGGACTGAGTGAGAGAAGTAAAGGGCGCTGCTGGCTATACTATCTGGTTTTGCCGGTTGCGCCCTGTGTGTATTTCTTGTTTCGCAATGTTTCTATTTCACAATCTGTCTTGCGTCTGTCTTACCCTTTGTCCTTAACAACCTATCGTCAGTTTACCTAATAACCTTTCTATAATCCTTTATCCTTTCTGCAGTTTCTGCTTGTAGCTTCCATCAGAAGCCTTACAAGTCTTTCATCAAGGCCTCCTCGGCTTTCCGGATCATGACCTTGACCATATTCCCGCCGATGGGGCCGCCGACTTCTCCGCATTCGCGTGAAGTTACGCCACCCCATCCTGTGATCTCCACCTTGTCGATGATGCCGAGATCGCTCGCGATCTCGTACTTAAAGGCATCGAGAATATGCTCTGGCAGCAATTTGCGCCTGTTGCGGGGCATGGTGTTCACCCTCCTTCCGCTCGAGGGGAACCTATCTGGCCAGTTTGCTCTTGGCCTCCCGTATCATTCGTCTCACCATCTGACCTCCTATTCTTCCATATTCCTTAAAGGATAGAGGGTTTTCCTCCCGGTTTTCCATTCTCTTGAGGAGGCCGAGCTCGTCTGCCACTTCATACTTGACCCTGGCCAGGGCCTCTTCAGCCAGCGGCGACCGGTTGGGTTTACTTTTGCTCAGTGCGACCCACCTGGCCTTTATTGGATGGCGATTGAGCCCTGCTCGCCCTGGAAGATGGGGATGCCTGGCATTCCTTTCGCCTGTTTGTGAGGCCGAGCTCTTCAGCCACCTCCATTTCAAATTTATCGTTTGTCAGGTCTACCCTCGAGTTTTTCCGTTTCTTTTCGGACATCCTGATGCCTCCCTATGAGTATTGGTTTCAAATCTAGTATTGAGATTTCGCTTGTTTTTATGCACGGATGATATGCTCCAGTATTCCAGCTCTCCTGGTGGCGAACCAGGTTTTGCGCATAGATTCTTACCGTTTGTGGAGCATGCCTTGGATTGCGGAACCTACCTCGGACTCAGCGGCTCAGTCCTTGGTGAGCCAGTTCTGGCTCGTGATTGGATAATGGGCTTAGAATGAGCAATGAAGAGAATTATAGCGATATCATGGATAGTATACGTAAAGTGTGATCGAAATCAAAGAATTTGGGTGCTTGTAGCTTTGACTAATGCCTGCGATTTCGATATACTAAATATTGCTTCGGGATCACGGCTTTGCAGGCAGCGAGCAAGACCGGGCGAATAGCTCAGCTGGGAGAGCACCTCCCTTACAAGGAGGGGGTCGGCAGTTCAACTCTGCCTTCGCCCACCATCTTTGAGAATTCAAAGGGAATTGAAGATTAGGCTGGAAGGGAAACGGTGAAGCTTGCTGCCGATATCTGATATGGCGGCGCGAGGGCGATGTGATCCAGGCAAGAGAGTTGCGGAGGCGTGGTGCAGTGGTCTAACATGCCTGCCTGTCACGCAGGAGATCGCGGGTTCGACTCCCGTCGCCTCCGCCATTTAATTTAGGTCGCCTGAGGCTTAAGGTTTCATATCTCAGGCTCCATAAAAATATAAATTTCATCTTTGAAGTGTGCCGAGATAGCTCAGTTGGTAGAGCAGCGGACTGAAAATCCGCGTGTCCCCAGTTCGATTCTGGGTCTCGGCACCATATTTTTTAGCAATGACGGGGGTTTGCGGGTTAAAAATAGAGAGTAGCCGGGAAGGAAGAGGAGGAAACCACCGACGGTGATTATATCTGCGCACTGAGGCTTATTCTTTTATCTTGTAGACTGCGTATCTTTCCTGAGTAACAGAATCTACGATACCACCTTCTATAAGCATAAGGTTTTCAGTGTTATAGTATTTGAGCTTTCCAACAAGTTTAATCTCACCCATTTTTCTGCTCACAAGCTCCTTTGCCCTTCCTTTTTCAACCGGAATAAACAGCTTGTTACCCTTAAACCCGATCTCAAAGCCACCCCGGTCAGCATTATATTGCTCTTTTCGTAAGGTAATGGGTATTGAATAGGGAACCTCAACCTGGCTTACTCTTGCCTCATACTCCATTGTAGTTTCGAATTCATCTTTCCTGAACTTTCTTTTAATTTCCCAAGAACTCACATCCCAGAGAAAGATGGCCTTTTCGGGATGGAAAAGATAGCCCTGTGGTGTCTTCTCGTAAGCTTCACTCCCAGTGGCGAGGATTCTGCTATCTGGACTGAAGGCAACTGAGACACAATATGCCTCATATGATTTTCCAGAGCCTTCACCTGTTTCTAAATCCAGAAGTATGAAAGTAGAACCGACTGCTGCTGCCAGCATTTTTCCGTCAGGACTGAAGGCCAAGTCATAAACAGTTCTGGGTAACCCTTCAATTGTTTTGATTCGATTTCCGGTGGTCACATCCCAAAGAATGATGCTTTTATCCACGCCTGCTGAAGCAAGGGTCTTTCCATCGGGACTGAAAGCGATGGAGTAGAGACCAGCTGAATGACCCTTAAAGGTCTTTACCTTGTTTCCTGTTTTTACGTCCCAAAAGACGATGCTTCTATCTTCGCTTGCCGCTGCCAGTGTGTTCCCATTAGGACTGAATCTGACAGAATAGAGAGCGCCAAGATGACCCTTGAGGGTCTTTATCTTTTTCCCTGTCTGGACATCCCAGAGAGAAATGCCTTTATCATTGCTCCCATTGGCAATAGCCTTTCCATCAGGGCTGAAAGCAACATCGAAGGTGGCGGTGGATTCATATAAAGTATTTTTATTGCCCGTGGCTATATCCCAGAGTATAAGGGCCTCTCTGCCCATTACCGAAGCCAGAATTTTCCCATCGGGACTGAAGGCGGACTGCGGAGCGAAACTACTAAATCTCGTCTTGGCGCTAAGGGTCCTTATTTTATTTCCTGTTGCCACGTCCCAGAGAATAATTGTGCTATCTGTGCTTCCCGAGGCCAGGATCTTTCCATCAGGACTGAAGGCAAGTTCCTCTACAGCTCCGGAGTGACCTACAAGGGTTTTGTCTTTAATGATATCAACATTCTTTAATGGTATAAGTATTGGAGGGGGGTTCATTAGAAAATCCTCTTTCAGTGAAACTTAAAGATAAGACCGATAGACCGAATAGAATCAGAATAGCTATTTTTGTCGGATATCCTTTGCTTTTATTCATAGCTATGCCTCCAAAATTAAAAAATGCTCTTATCTGAGTTCTCTTAGTAGGTCTTCAAGAGAACTATCTTCGTCCTCAACGCTCGACACTTGAAAGGCCCGTTGCGGCGCCCGAGAGATGTCAATTCGGATGTCGTCATCAAATTCGTATGGCCCGTAGTAGCGAATAAGCTGGATGAATATCGCCCTATTCCCCCTAAAGAACTCCTGAGCAGCGCTATAGATCCCTTCTACCTCGCTCTTTGAGATTTCTTCCGATGTGCTCGCCCGCGGCACGTGCCACATCTTCCCCAGAGCGCTTATGCAAGAACATGACGCGCTCTGTTCCTTTCCCTGAACGTAAAGAGGTTCACCAAAGTACGGGTCACATAAGGTCCCGGGTCCGATAATGACCAGATCGATCTCACCTTCTCCACCAAATGTATTGGATGTCTTGAGTGGATAGAAAAGGTCTTTGCTCTTGAACCTGTAGACAATAGGCTCCACAAAACGTGTCTCTGGCGTGACTTCCACGACATCAAAGACGAAATATCTTATATCCCTTCCTACATAGTCTGACGCGATATCTTCCACATTAGCGTAATCTTGCGCTTGAGACAAGCCCATATTCGCAAGATATGCTTGAACCCATTGCCGGAATGCCTGAATCGCATTAATCTTTATAACAGTAATATTGTGGGCTCCAAGCCGTGCGTTCAATCGAATTTCAACTGGTTCGGCCGATGGTGTTCCGCTCTTTGACGTAGTGATAAAAACCAGTTTGTGTTTCTTGATCAATGCAGCGACCTCTCTAAATGGATCTCCTTCATGGAGACTTACCTGGGGCTCTGATGGAAACGGTATGAACCTGAGGATTGTTGTCTTCTTGTCCGCCTTAAGGTCTGTTCCCAGAATCAGAACCTCTTCATCCAGGTTGTGCAGAATAATGGCTTTCTGGGCACTTTCTTCAACCTTCGCCTCTATTGTGAGTATCCTTCCCATATCCGCACGAGAGCCCTCTGAGAACAACAAGGCGCCCAAAAGAGCGATGGCGATAATGCCTGCCATTCTTATCGTCTTAGACAAAACGTCCGTGCCGTGCGTTTTTTCACCACCCGGCATATTCATTATATCGTCACCCTCCCATCAATACACCTACTTCCCGGGATCAGCCAGCCTGCCCATGAACAAGATGCTTCCTGAACGGAGATCGCGAATCAGGAAAACGAATGGGCGATCTGCGCGGAAAACAGGCGGTACATCTAGGATCATTGCTTTGGTGTCCATTATAACTGCTGTGGCGGCAGCTGCCTCGGTGCCTTCTTCATTGACTTCGACGAATGCCTTATGAATTACCTTGCTTATGTGTAAATCGCGACCAGGAGTCATGCCGGAAAAGTCGGCCGCATTTTCGTCGAATGCATCTATCATCCCTAGACCCTGTAGCTGCTCATTTAACAGAAATCTCTCTTCCAACTTGAACCGCGGTAGAAAAACCTCAACTTTCTCACTGGAAAGCTGGGAGAGCCAGGACCGGATAACCTCGGGACGCAGCATGCCTTCGAGCTTTGCCAGCTCGTACCCAGGCTTGGGAAGCAAAACGACCATCGACAGGTCGCCGCCCGTGTAAGGCATCTCCAAAATCTGAGCCTGGTCGTTCTCCGCATAATTGAATTTCGCCACCTGATGCATCATGGGAACGTCCGCTTTCTCTTTCGCTGAGATATAGAACGGCATGGGCCTTGTGGCCTCGGGCTTAAACTGAAGCTCCCATTTCCCCTTGAAATAGATGGCATTGGTCAGGACAAGGCGGGTAAGGGGGGTGAGATCCCTGATGCCGATCAGGTCCTTTATCTTGTTATTTGTCTTTGTTTCCACCCACTTATTGATCGTCTGCCTCGCCTGCTCACGTGCCCTCACGTAATCAACTTCCTTGAAGCCCGCACCATAATACTTGTTGGTAATATCCAAAAACCCCGGGAGAAACTTATAGCCGACCTGCCCCCATAAGGCGTTGGCCACGGAGAGTTGGTAACTCTTTCCGGCAGCATTGAACATCCCCGTAAGATCCGAAAGAGCGGGATGGAGTTTCTCCGGTGCCAGGCTAAAATGCATCACATCAGCCATCTGCTTGGCGGTCTCCCCGCGCGCACCCGCATAGGTCATGGCCAGCGCGGAGGAGATGCTGTATGGTGAGAAGAAGAGGTTGCCCTTATCTTTTGCGAGTTGCCTGTAGAGATCAAAGGCAAAGGAATTATTCTCTGCGACAATGGAATCGATATCTGCTTTGTCTATGGCGGACACTCTGATGCCAAAACCAGAGAATACCGCTGCTAGGGCGCATACCAACAAGAGGGTGACTCCAAAAGCTACGGATCGTCTTTTCATAACTTATAACCTCGCTTTCTGTTCTTGAGGTACAGGTTCGGTGATATACTTGGCGCTCTTCAGATCAAAGATAGCGAACTCCTTGCCGTTATCCATAAATCGCAGATAATCCTGCACATCCCATGAGAAGTTCTTTGCTATCCTCTTTTCCCACAGGGTTACACCCTCCCTGTCCAGCAGGAAAAAGAACATATCCCGTGTACTGTAATCGTTCGTTGCAACCAGAAGGTATCTTCCCGCTTCTTGAATTTCAGCCTCGCTTGCCTCGGAAAACCCATAACCTCTTTCCCATTTCAGCTCACCGGTCCTACAATCGTAAAGCGAGAAAACTGCCTTCTCTTCGGCATCCTCACCTACCATGCAATAGGACCCGTCAGGTGAAATCGCCAGGACTTTGACCCATTTGAGCCCCCAATTATTCATTCCGGTAAAACCGAAAGAGAGTTCCTTTATAAGGTCTCCCCTTTTGTTGTAAATCGAGAGGCTGCGTGAGCCTCCTTCGTCATACCAGCCCCAGTTGGTCATGGCAATGGTTTCGCCATTATCAGAGATGACTACTTTATTCGGAGTATCGGGGATTTCTTTGGTCCATGATATATCGCCGGATTCCTTGAATGTACATTCGCAGGGGCTGCTATCGGGATAGCCCAAGATTTTGATTTCCACGGCGTATTTGCCGTTTTGGGAGGTATATGTCTCCACAGTACCGGGAGCCGGAGGGATAGCGTCGGCAAAGGTATGGCGCGAAGCCGTAAGCACTAAACCAACGGCAATCATACAGGCAAATGCCGTCTTCACATATCTCTGAATGCTGGACTCTCCTGACCTTCTATCTTCCAATGTATGGCACCTTCTCCATATTAAGGGTTCGGTAAATTATTCGCATACTCTTATATTTTTATTTTTTTCTGTCGGTTGACCTCCTCCCCGGAATAGATTCTGGGAATCACTGAAGCATAGCTTCAGGCTGGTTAATGCTTACTAAACCTCATGCGTTTCTGCTTTTGCCTCATCATGGTATCATAAGAGCCAAGTCAGTGGGTTAGCCAGGGCTTTCGACGTCGGTTATCCCTGCAAACAAAAGGACGAATAGCGCTATTGAGAATGATAATGGGAACAATCTTCGAGGGAACCTCACTAAGGCTATCTCCTTCCCTTAGCTCTACTTACAGTGATTCGACCGAC
Organism: Bacillota bacterium; assembly: GCA_013178125.1. Lineage (NCBI taxonomy): Bacteria > Bacillati > Bacillota > Bacillota bacterium. The sequence goes on from JABLXJ010000004.1 coordinate 226,630, forward strand.
AGGGGCGAAGTGTGACTCCAAAGTCGAAGTTGCTATTCACCCTCCGTGCGACATTCATCTCACCGATTGTTTCAACGTCAGCACAATCCTGACCCGCGCGGACGGGTGAAACTTGAGGAGCGTCGTGTTGAGAATGGCCTGTGGGACACCCTTATCGTAAAGCTCTCCATCGGTTCCAACTGGCACGGGCTGGTTAGGAACTCATTAGGTCCATATATCAGGATGTAGTACCATCTCAGCCTCGTCAATCGACCACAGGGATGATATTGTATGATGCAAGTTTTGAGGGAACCCTTGCAGGAAATGATATTCTCTATCATCCCTATGGGTGATACTGAGGGTGATGGTAATTAGGCGGAAGGCTGCGCGGGTAGGCCCAAAAGCTTGTCTCAGTTATTATGTTCCGGATCGGAGACAAGAAAATGCGTGAAACGCAGTAGGAGTTCTTTGCGGTTGGCTACGCCCGTTTTCTGGAAGGTATGCCGCAGATGTGTTTTAAGGGTTCCCGTTGAAATAGATTATGTAGTTTGAAGGGAATACTCCTTAATATTATGATATCTGTGCTTTTGGACATAAAAGTCCTCCGATCCTTGTGTTCATAAAATAGACCAGGTGAATACAAGGTTGCCGTCATCGTCTTTGCCTCTGGGGCTATAGATTTTTCTGTATTTGCTTAAGGGGCCGGAGATGAACAACTTTGGGCAGGGGGAGTTCGCCCGGCTAATAGAGGTTTCCGGGGTCAAGAATATCCGTTTCCATGACCGGCGCCATACATGCTCCACGCTTTTACTTGCCCACGGGATGGAAAATCGTATAGGAAAGATTAGGCCATTCCAATATCAGCATGACGCTTGACCGGTGCTTGCATGTGACGCCTACAATTGCGAAGAGAAGCCGTCCAAGTCATGGGCGATATCCTCAATATATGCTGATTGGCAAATGATTAGCAAGTGCCCTCTTGGAATCCTGCAAATCCGAACCAGATAAGCATTTGTACATACTTGGTGCCGAAGGGGGGAATCGAACCCCCATGGAGGGTCACTCCGCGCGATTTTGAGTCGCGTGCGTCTGCCAGTTCCGCCACTTCGGCACTCTAAATCCGGGTGTGCTGTGGACGTTAGCTGCATATTATTATAGCATGCAGTATGCCCGGATGCAATATATAGATTTGGACAACAGCTGGAGAAAACCGACGGTCTCAGCTCTAGTCTTCATCTTCTCCAGCCTCAGAGTATGGTGGTGGAGGGGCACCTAGGGCTTCTCGTTTGATTTCATTGAGAGCCCGGTCGAGCCCCTCACGGCTAGCCTGCTCGTGGAGGTAATTCCAGTCGATCCACGAGGCATGGACTCCGATCATCCGGCCCGCCCACTCCCCATCCGAGGAGGATTTCCAGAACACAAAGGCGCGCAGCCTATCAAGGATGAGATCCTCTATACCTATGATGTATACACTCAGATCATCGATCTGAATCGTTGTAATCTTCTCCTTGGAGCCAGCGAGTTTACTATCAGGGGCCTCAATGGCTATATCCAGGGCCTCATTATACCAGTGCCTCTCTCCTTTTCCTTTGGAAAAGCCGAGGGTTCGCAAGATAGCATCGAACTCTTCCCGGCCAGATACAACCACATCTATGTCAAGGGTTGAATAGCCGCCAAGGGTATAAAACTCGACCGCGCTCCCCCCAACTAGGATCGGGACGACCTTATACCGGGAGAGCGCTCGAGTTATCACCCCGAGGGTGTAGAGCCGACGTTTGAGCGGGTCATCGATCTGGGCGGCCTTCTCAAGCCGCTCACGAAGAGATTGGGCATTTTGGATATTACTTGAAGACATCAATGCGATACCTCCGTGGGCCAACCCTAATAATCTCCCCGGACGAGAGCGCACGCTCCCAGCGCGCCTTGACCAAGTAGGTTAGGATGTCTGATTCCTCGGGGTCCCGTGGACGCCTCCGGAAGCTTCGGGGTTCCTCGTGGGCTATCCGCGTTTTGAGGCAAAACCGGCGGAATTCCGTTCTATTTTGCTTCACGAAATCGTCAAAGTCTATTCTTTTCATGGCTTCATGCTCGCTCGCCCACTCGGTCCCGGTACCGCATTCCATTCAGTGATATCAAAAGGTCAGGGAAAATGTCTCCAGCTAGATACTACCATGCCATGGCAGAAAAGGCAACGCACAAAAGCACAAAAGGCACAAAAGATAATGCATAATCTATTATCTAGAAACTTACCTTCACGCCGCTGAACACCGTCCCATTCCGCCTGAGCTCACCAAACTCTGTGCCGTCCCTGCCGGTGAATATAGCGAGGCCTGCTGAGAGTTCAACGGCCTGTGCGAGCTGGTGCGTATACCGGGGCACGAGGGCAATGCTCCCATCACGCAGGTTCCCAATGCCCACAAGCTCGAGTTTATTATCCCCATTATCGCCTGCATATCGTATGATGCCGGTCGCATAGTAGCCGGGCAGTTGCTCTTGCCCCGGCAGCAGGTAAGGGTTCAGGAGGGATCCCTCGCTATTGTAGATGAGCTGAACGGACGCGTAGATATCTTTGTCGAACGAGCGATCCCCGCCGAGGACCAGCTGGGCATACCCTCTGTTGGACGACAGGGCGATATTCTGCGGGTCATCCAGCTCGGGAATGGCGTCGGGCCACGTATATGCAGCCTCGGCCCACAAGGTATAGTGGTCAAGCACGCCGGCCGCCGCGATGCCTAGCTTTGTGGCCTTTCTGTACCGCGCCTCCGGAACCAGTTTGACTGTGAGCTTCCCATCCGGACCTGGCGGGAGCGGATTCCCCGCGTTATCAGTCGCGATTCTAGATGTCATCCACAAGGCGGGCACAGGTTCCCAGCCGCGGAGCGCGTTGCCGTATACGTCCCAGCTGCCGATCTGCGTGTGGACCCGGCCGGCTATCTCCAGCTTTTTCTCGAGGCCCGATGGCCCCTGCGGCTCAGGGAAGCCTGTGGCGGCCGGTATCACATTCATACTGGTGCCCGGTTGTTGGGCCAGACTCACGGCCACACCGTAGATGATTTGTCCCTGCGCATCCTGCGGCAGCGGGGTAGGGAGTAGCGCCGGCTCGAGAACGGCTACGCCTGTGATATCGCCCCACGCCGGGTAGACTGTAACCTGACATGCGAGCACGGGCTCGCCCTTTAGGTCGCTGAGGCTGCCGAGATTGCCAGGCTCGCCCGAGCCCGAGGCTAGCGAGAGAGCGCTGTTGGGACTTACAAAGCTCGTCGGGTTGAACCCGTCCGCCGTGCCCCAGCTTACCGCCTGGCGGCCGATCCTGAGGTCGGCGCTTGCGAGGTAGACGTTCATATAGGCCTCATCGAGGTCGGCAAGGGCCAGGCTCCCGTCCAGCAGGTTGTGGCTGCCACTCCAGGAAAGGTAGGCGCGGGTATTTTCCGATGGCTGGGATTCGAAAGATAACCTGTACGATATCCGGTCGGCCATGGTCTCGCCATCATCGAGCTTCAATGCGAAGTTGTGAGATATTTCCCCGGAAATCCGCAGCTGGAGCGCCTCCGGGGTCTCCTTCAGGGGCGCTTCCATGGTGCTACTGGTGGTGGCGGCTCCCCCTGTTGGGGTAGCTTCCCCGGCGCTCGCGGGCGTCGCCTGCCAGAGGAGAAGTAACAAGCAAAGGATGACCGGCAGGCAAAGAAAGAGGCTGATGGGAAAGAGGCTGATGGATAAGTCCGCCGCCGGAAGCCGGGGTATGTATGGACGCAAGATCGCATGCCGCTTTGTCGCGCTTGCTGACATAGGCAATGGTCACCCTCCTTGATATGGGATTCATGACGGGATTCGATGAAAGCTCAGCGGCGCAGATATCTCATTGCAAAATAATCATCGGAGATATTGCCTTCCTTTGTCTCGAGGAGCTTGATTATGGTCTTCGTCCCGCCGAGCACGTCCGACATGGTGATCGTATTGGGTTGCCACTCGCCCTTGGTGTTCTTGCTGAGGTCGGTGTTTGTTAAGAGTTTCTTAAGCTTGTTATCGAGGTTGTAGAATTCGATCCTCAGGGGTATGAATTCATCCTGCCATACCCATATCTTTACCAAGCTATAGTCCGATTTTTGCTTGGGCGTAAGCTTGAGGACATAAGCCTTCCTGGAATCGAGGGTCTCATCCGGCAGACGCACCGCCTTATAATCATCCCGGTAGGAGGATGTATTGCCGATCTCTTCGTATGTGAAGTCCGTTCCCATGAATTTATCCTTGGATGCTGCACCGGCAATGCGCCTCTCGCGCCCAAGGGCCGGCAGGAAGAGCCACATCTGGCTATCCTGGGCCTCCTTCTTGATGCTCAGGAACTTGGTCCCCGCCACATCCGCTGGCGAGAGGTATTCGAGCAATTGCTTTTCGGTGCCGTCAGGGTCCTCCTTTCGGAAAACCCTCAGCTTATTGCTTCTTTGCTGGCCTCGTTTATTCTCCGTGATCAGCTCGATCGTGGCGGTTCCCGTGCCTGTGAGGCTTGCATTACCCTTCATCCTATCAAGTATTTGATCGGCCGTGAGCCCGCCCGTATCCGCGTTCGCGCTTGCGCTGGCGACGCTGGGCTCGAGGCTCAAGCCATGACCTTGCAGCACCGGGAGACCCGGGCTCGAGCTCGAGCTCAGGTTCAGATCAAGGCCCCGGTCCGGGATAAGAACTGCCAGGATGATCAACAGGGTGACCAGGCTTGCACGTGCTGTGTATCTGGTTGCATGCGTTGTGCGCCTCAAGAGCGTTAAGATTTTTGCCTTTAAAGCTCTCGATTGGATGTGTGCTGATGTCATAAAGATAATCCCCCCACATTCTCAATCCTATAGTATTCATCCTCTGATGATAATTCATCTATACCATTTGCCCTGCCATACCCATCACCGCTACCACGCTGCCCCGTAGGCGGCCCGCTCACCTGCGCCCACTTAGGATCGGTGTTGCGCGCACGCGGGCAAAAAGCCCTTTCGCGAAGCTACTCCCTGGTTTCCTGCTCCTGACAAAGTAATCCTCGCTTATCAGCTGGAGCACTGCTGGCAGGACGATAAGGGCCCCCATCGAGCTTATCAGCATCGTGCCTGCGAGCAGGCTTCCGAATATGGCGGTCGCCCGGAACGACGAGAAGACGAGGATGCCAAAGCCAATCGCAAGCGTCACAGCATTGTAAAAGATGCCGCGCCCCGTTGAGGTAACCGCTGTGACCAGGGCCGCATGTTTCGCTCTACCGGCCATAAGTTCCTCCCAGTAGCGGCTGATGAGGTGGATGGCGTAGTCGATACCTATCCCTATGCAGATGCCCGAGATCATCATTGTCGTTACATCAAGGGCGGCACCCACGTAACCCATAAACCCGAAGTTGATTATGACGGTCAAAACCAGTGGTATGAGGCACAGGGCGCCCCGGATCGCCGAGGCCATTATGAGCGAGACGATAACCCACACGGCCAACATCGACCAGAAGAGGCTCTGGAGCTGGCTGGAGATGAACCTTTGCATCAGCCGGACGGCTACCTTGGGTATGCCTACCACGACTGTCTTGATATTGCTCCCTTTGAATTCATCCCGTGTAAATTCACCCTGTGCAAGCGCTGTCAGCCGGTCGATTATCGTGGATAGGACAGATGTCGAAACGTTGGCTACCCGGGCGCTGACCAGGGCCTTCTGGAAATCATAGCTTACCATGGAATCCAGGCCCGATCCGCCCTGCATCGTGAAGAGGAGCAGCTCCTGGGCGATCGCCTCCCTGTTGTCGGGTATGGTATAGTACTCGCTCCTGTCACCATGGAACGCCTGGTTGATCTGCATCACGAGATCAGCCACGGACGTTGCGTCGCTCAACTTGTCGATACCATTCATCTTCTTCTCGAACTCGACCAGCCCCCGTAGGGCCTGCGGGTCCTTAACGCCGTCGGGCTTGCCAGCATCCACGATCACCGATAGCCTCGAGGTCCCTCCGAAATCCTTTTCTACGATCTTGGTCCCTCGAACCACGGGGCTATCTTCGCGGAAGTACTGGAGGATGTTTGTCTCGATGGCGATGCGTGGTATCCCGGCCGCGAATACTGCAAGGCACGCTGCGGCAGCAATAACTATCACCCGGGGCCGCGTAGTCGCCAGGTGCGCTGACCAGCTCAGGAATGCCATCAGAGGTGAGTGCTTGCCATTGACATTGACGGAGTTACCGCCGGTGGAGATTCCTTCATGGATTTCTTCTTGGGTTTTCCCCTGAATTGCGGCATTTGACCGGGCCTGCCCCCAGGATACTTCTCCTGAGATGCCTGGCGCAGTGGAAGGCCGGGGCCTCCGGATCACCAAGTATGCGGGTATGCAGGTGATGGATATGACCATGCCGAACATTATACCAAGGGCCGAGAATACGCCGAACTCACGCACGGGAACCACGAAGGACGTCACCAGGGAGGCGAACCCAGCCGCCGTGGTGAGCGCCGTCATCAAGATGGGGCTATTCAGCGACGTCATGATCTGGTAAGCTGCCTGGGTGGGCGTGAGGGACGGATCAGCCCTCCGGCAATCCTCGAAGCGGCTGATTATGTGGATGCCTACGGCGCTGCACATTGCCACGAGTATGACGGGCATGATCACGGAGATGATGGTCAGGTGGTAGCCTGTGGCCGCCATGAGCCCGACGGTCCAGATGATGCTCATTATGACTGTGAGGAGGATGATGCCAACGTGGGAAAGCCTCCAGAAACTCAAGTAGAGCGTAAGGAGCACCAGAAACACCGCCAGGGGGAAGAGGGTGTTGAGGTCGCGGCTCATGCTCTTGTTCGCATAATAGCCCATATAACCCTCGCCAACGGTGTATATCTCCTCAGGGCCCCTCTCTTTGTTGGCGAGGTTCTCGATCTCGCCGGCAAGTGATTCAGCGCGGCGTGAGCCTATCACCCCGGGTTCAAGGGTGATCATGATCGCTGCGGCCTGTCCGTTTGGGGTGACCATCGATCTACCCTGTTTTGTGCTGAGCAAATTATCCCGGAAGTCGCTAATCTCCTTCTGGGTTTGCGGCAGGTCCGGGGCTGCGGGGGAGATCTCGATGCCGAGATCCGAGCCCCGTATCAAGCTGACATCCAGAGGGCTCGTAACCTCCTCGACCCCGTGGAGATCGCGTATTGCGTCGGACAAGCGCTGGATCTTGGCTAGGGTGCCGGGCGTGAAGATATCGCCGCGAAGCACCACCATCATCATATCCAGGGAGCCGAATTCATCTGTAGCCTCTTCCAGCTCGGTGATCACGGGGTCATCTTTAGGTATGAAAGATTTGGTATCTGTTTTCATGCTAAGGTGTGGTAGAAATGAAGCGAATGCTATTGTCAGGGCCGTCAGGATTATCAGAGTGGCCTGTGGGTATCTCAATACCAGCTTTGTGAGTCGTCGCATCTGGCTGGCACCAGCCCTTCTTTAATAGGATTAGAATCATCAATGGGATTAGAGTCATCATCAGATCCGATTCGCCATGAGATCTGATTCGCTATGAGATTTGGTCCGCCGTAAGGATGAGTATATGATGGAGTTATCGCGTATCTAAACTCTCAAAGTTTGAGTCGCCGGCGATGCCATAGAGGCAAAAGTCGCAGAGCTGAGAGATGCACTCCTCGTCTGGGTCCCTATTCTCCTTAACAAGCCATTCAAATGCTACTACGTTGGTCGCCCCCATGAGCGCTCGGGCTATTATGCGGGGGGCAAGGGATCTCAGTTTCCCTTTTTCGATTTCTGCTTTCAATATGCCCTCTATAAGCTCCACGAGACCAGCGCGCGCCTCTGCCAGCCTCCCGCCGAGTTTTCCGCGGATTTCGCCGATCTCACTCAGGAAGACCCTGAGAAAATCCTTGTAATGACTATAGAAGTCGAACTGTATCGCTATGATATTGCGAACCTTTTCGCGTAGCGTTGCAGATTTCAGGGATTCCTGTAAGATTAGCGCCTTGATTTCCTCGATGCGGCTCTCTATAAGGGAAACGAGTATTTCCACCTTACTTTTGAAATACAGGTAAACAGTGCCTTTCCCAATGGAAGCTAGCTCAGCTATCTCCTCCACCGTGGCGTTATGGAACCCCTTCTCTGAGAAAACCCTTTGCGCGGCATCCAGAATCCGCTCGCGTTTATCATATCCATGTGCTGCTTGGAGATAGGGAGGCTGGGACGACTTATCCGGGTTGGCCGGGTTGCCTGTTAGTTGGAAGATGAGGCTGATGTCTTGCGGCAAGGGTTTCCCCTCCTAGATGATTGATCTCAGTGAACTCACTCTGATGATTGGGCTTAAATGATTGGGCTTACTTCAATGACTGACTGTAGTGACCGCCCGTTGACCGACCATCCCTGACTGACTGTCCAGTCAGTCAGGGATCATCCTAAAATTATTCCTGGATACCTATCCATGTCAACGATGCAAAAGACTTCTAAGGCCGCTCTACCATGAATCTGACTTGTTTCTGCTCGATTTTTTGAAGCTCCCGCATCTTATTGGCAAACCAGGCCGTATGAAGGTCCTCATCGATGAGATTGGCCCACAGGAGATCAAAAAGCTCCTGGTCCTTTCCAGCCTTTATGATCAGGTCCTTGTAGTCGCGCATCGCCTTTTCTTCCAGGGTTATGTCGGTTCTCAAGATTGCGAGCGGGCCAGCGAGCCCCGTAATCCCGCCCATGGCCACCCCTAGGAGGGGGGCGACGATGTCCCCGACTTTCGTTGGGGTGCCGCCAAGTTCGCGGATTTTATCGGCTATGTTATCTACATGTTGTTGTTCTATTAAGGCGACCCGCTCCAGGGTCTTGGAGAGATATATGTCATCAACTGCCTTGCTCTGGGCTGTGTAGAGGTCCACTTGCTCGAGCTCGAGCCCGTAGAACCAGTTTAGATGCTTGATAAGCGCGTTTCTGTCCATGGTAACTGCCTCCAGTTATGTTTCTAGTTATGTTTTTCGCACCCTCAGTTATGTTTTCGCACTTTTCTCCAAACCGCTCAATGTTGCATAAGGCTGCTCATTTCGGCGCATTTTGCGTTGCTCTCTTGCCCCGCGTTGACCTGGTCGCGCGTCCCTCTTCACCAGGTGTGATAGAGGTGTGCAAGCCCCATCCCGATGTCACTCATAGGTGCTACACATAGGTGCTATACATACATCAGTATGATTTTGTCACAAAGATGGTAAAAATAATCAGGAGCGGCAGGAGTTTAGAAACGGGTCGACGAATAGGAAAAGGTCATGTAGTGCATAGCCACCGGGGCTGGTTTGGATTTAACCCAATGCCCCGCCAGGAAAGGGGTGAGCGCCGCAACTTCCCTCGCCCGGATTAGGAATTGGCATGTGCTGGCATATGCCGGACAGGCTCGCACAGGTCGGCATGGGCGGGGATTTTGCGGCAGTATTATGCAGCTCGAGGAGTTTCTTAGTAACCTTCTCACTCAGAGTGGAGTCTCCGGGTATGAAAATAATGTGGCATCCGCAGCGGTTGAGGGATTTCGCGGGCTCTACGATGAGTTCCGCCTGGACCCGCTCGGAAACCTCATTCTTCTCAAGAAGGGCGAGGAGAAGGGCAAAAAGGATGAAGAGAAGGGTGCAGGTGGGGAGGATGAGCCACGCCCCAGGGTGATGTTGGCCGCCCATATGGATGAGATTGGATTCGTGATAACCAAGATAGAGGATGAGGGCGGGTTGAGGTTCTCCTATATCGGGGGAATAGACCCCCGAGTTCTCCCCGGACAGGAGGTAGTGGTCCACGGAAAGAGAGATCTCATGGGCGTGATCGGTGCAAAGCCCCCGCATATCCAGGACCTCGACGAGGCGAAGAAGGCCGTGAAGAAGGAGGATATGGTCATCGATGTCGGCCTCACCAGGGCCGAGCTCGAGGAGCTCGTCAGCGTCGGCGATACGGCCACTATATATAGGGAGCCCGTGGTCCTGAGGGATGAGTTTCTAGCGGCAAAGGCTCTGGACGATAGGGCAGGGGTGGGCGTTCTTTTTACCTGTCTTCAAGAGCTTTCCAGGGTGAGACATATCGCCGATGTTTATTGTGTGGCGACTGTGCAGGAAGAGGTTGGAATCCGCGGGGCCATTGTCGGCAGCTACTCCATCGTCCCCGATGTAGGCATAGCGGTAGACGTCTGCCACGCGGAGATGCCCGGCGTTTCGGAATACGACACCGTTCCTATTGATAAGGGGCCTGCGCTTGGGTTTGGCCCGCATGTCCACCCGCGCATCTACGAGCGACTTGTCAAGATCGCAGAGGATACGGGCATTCCATATCAGGTCGACCCATCGCCCTACCCGGGCGGCACCGATGCATGGGGGATACAGATGGCCAGGGACGGTATACCGACAGCCCTTGTATCAATCCCCCTCAGGTATATGCACACATCGGTTGAGACGGTGTGTTTGCGGGATGTAAAGCGGAGCGGCAGGCTCCTGGCGAGGTTCATATCAGGTCTTGATAAGGATTTCCTGGAGGGATTGAAATGCTTCTAGCGCGCCTTACTGAGGCCGCAGGCGTCTCAGGGCAGGAGGGCGAGATACGAAACGTTGTCAGGGATGAGATAAAGGGCAAGTGCGACGAGGTCCGCACGGATGCGTTCGGCAACCTCATAGCCTTTAAGAGGGGCTTAAGGGACGGCCCGCGCGTCATGCTGGCGGCTCATATGGACGAGGTCGGCCTGATGGTAACCTATATAGAGAAATCGGGTATGCTCAGGTTTCAAAAGATCGGCAGCATCGACGACCGCGTCCTCGTTTCCAAGGCTGTCTTGATTGGAAAGGATAGGGTCCCCGGGGTGATCGGGTCCAAGCCTATTCACCTCCAGGAAAAGGATGAGCAGGAGAAGCCTTTTAAAACGGAGCAGCTTTTTATAGACATCGGGGCGACCAGTAAGGAGGATGCCGAGAAGCTCGTAAAGCGCGGGGATGGGGCCGTCTTCGCTACGAAATACAGGGAGATCGGGAACACCTGCGCGAAAGCCAAGGCATTCGACGACAGGGTTGGCTGCGCGGTCCTGATCAAGGTGCTCGAAGAAGCTTACGAGTTTCCGCTTTATCTGGTCTTCACCACGCAGGAGGAGGTCGGGGCGCGGGGCGCGGGGGTTGCGGCATATAGCATCAAGCCCGATATCGCCCTGGTGTTTGAGGGCACAACCGCGTCGGATGTCCCTGGGACCAAGCCGCATGGCTATTGCACCACCCTCGGGCGGGGGCCGGCCTTGACGCACATGGACCTTTCCGTGATCGCAAACAAGGCGATCGTCAGGCGGCTCGAGGAGGTTGCCGAACGGGAGGGCATACCCTTCCAGTACAGGCGCACGGGTGTGGGGGGAACCGACGCGGGGCGTATACATCTGCAGCGCGAGGGGATTCCAACGGCTGTTGTCTCGGTGCCGGCTCGATATATACATTCACCAGTCTCTATCATAAACAGGGATGACTTTGAGAATACGAGGAGGCTGGCTGTTAGCTTCCTCCGGAGCATTCAGGAAAGGGGGCTTCCTCGGTGAAGAACGCATCGAAGGGCGAACCTAAGGATGAGAGGGGCGCCAGTGCTGGTGCCATGAAGGGTGGCGCTATGGATACCATGCACATGGATACCCCAGGGGATGCCGTGAAGGATACAATCAAGAAGCTTGTGGAGGCCTACGGCCCCTCGGGGAACGAGGACCGGGTAAGGGATCTAATACGCGATGAGATCCATGGTGCCGTTGATGAGATAAGGGTCGACCCGCTGGGCAATCTCATTGCGATGAGACGCGGCAGCGGGGGGAGCGGCGGGGCGAAGCTTCTGGTCGCCGCGCACATGGATGAGATTGGCGTGATAGTGACCTATATAGAAGACTCGGGCTTTCTCAGGTTCTCTAATGTCGGAGGGGTATCGCCTTTTACCCTGATAGGCCAGCGCGTTATGTTTGCCAACGGCACGGTCGGGACATTCGGGCGAGAGAAACTGGACGATTTGAAGGATCTGAAGCTTGATAAGATGTTTATCGATATCGGGGCAAAAGACAAGGCTGAAGCAGAATCCCGTGTGAAGGTCGGGGATGTGGCTTGCTTCTACCGCGAGATGACAGACATCGGAGGGAAGCTCATAGCCAAGTCTATGGACGATAGGGCTGGGTGCGCCGTGGTTGTGGAAACCATAAAGCGCACAAAGGGGCTCGAGACGCCCAATGAAGTCTACTTTGTCTTCACTGTCCAGGAGGAGGTCGGGTTGCGGGGCGCAAAGACCGCGGCCTATGGGGTGAATCCTGATATAGGGATTGCCGTCGACCTCACTCTTACGGGGGATACGCCGGAGGCTCCGCGCATGGCCGTAAAGCTGGGGGCGGGGCCTGCCATCAAGGTAAAGGATATGTCTGTGGTGGCGCATCCTAAAGTCAAGAACCTGATGGTCGAGACGGCGTCGGCGGCGGGGATCCCATACCAGCTCGAGATATTGGATTTCGGCGGGACTGACGCGGGGTCCATACATACGACGAGGGAGGGCATCCCATCGGGCGTGCTGTCGATCCCGGCCAGGTATGTACATACGCCGAGCGAGATGGTGGATATAGGCGATGTAGAGGGCGCTATTAAGCTCCTGGCGGCGATAGTAAAGCGGCCGCTTGCGGGCGCGGTGTAAAGTCTTGATGGGGTGTAAAGTCCCCGATAGGGTGCGGACCTGCATTTTACACCTGCGTTGGGGCCTGGTCGCCTGGCTTGTCTGGCTGGTTGGTATGAGGCATAACTAGGCATGACTCGGGCCCCGGGGGGGTTGATTATGTTTCAATAGGGCCGTTTCAAGGCGATCGCTAGGCTCTCCAGGCTCTGTAGCGTAGATATTAATAATTAGTATCTATTTCGTAATATTTTTTCAATACAAAATAAACCTTCATGGGTAGGCCACGGTAGAGTGGTAACGAAGTTACCGTGACAGGGCGGGCAGGCGGCGAGGTTACCAGTGGATGGCCATTACCTGAAGCATTACTTCCTGAAGCATTACTTAAAGGAGGATGGATATATAGTGTGGCTTTGCTTTACACTACGTAGGTTTCGTTTTGGTGCAGCGGTCATGGCTGCCACTATGGTTCTACTGGTTTTGTTTTTGAATGGCCTCGGCGCGTTAGGCGTGCCAGGCGCGAGCATGGCAGAGGCTCAGGACGATTTCAAGGTAAGCCAGGAAAGTCAGGAAGGCCAGAAAAGCGCGGCGCCTCAGAGGGATGCTATGTTGCCCCAGAAATTTGAGAATATGCCCGGCTTGAAGATTATAATAAATATCCCAGGTTACAGGCTTTATCTTTATAAAGATAACGTTCTTATAAGGGAATACCCGATTGCGGTGGGGAAAGCCGTCTCGCCCACCTTCCTGGGGGAGTGCACAGTAGTACGCAAGGTGAAGAACCCTGCGTGGTACCCGCCAGACGGGCGGAAGCCCGTGCCGCCCGGACCTGATAACCCCATAGGTTCCAGGTGGCTCGGCCTGAGCTATGATGGCTACGGGATACACGGGAATAATGATCCCTCCTCTATCGGGAAGGCGGTCTCCCTGGGTTGCATCAGGATGTATGAGGAGGATGTTCAGGAGCTTTACGATCTCGCGCCCGTCGGGACGCCGGTGAAGTTCATCTATAAGACGATCCTCGCCTCGGTTGATCCCATTCTCGCCAGGGTCACCATCACCGTTTACCCCGATATCTACAGGAAGGGGACAAACACCATCGAGGCTGCCTACGAGGAGCTAAGCCTCCTTCCCTTCATGAGCCGGCCCGTGAGCCAGGCGGGTGAGCAGGTTGTAATAGGGGAAGGCACAGGGAAACCCATGGGGGAGGGGACGAGGATCGAGGAAGAGGCGCAGATAGGGGGAGAGGTGCGGACAGAGAGAACAGAGAGAGGGGTAGGCATGCAGGCATTCCGGATGAAGATGAATGTGAATGAATTCATCCTTGATAAGGTCATAAAGGAGGCGGCGGGCAAACCGGTTGCTGTCCCGTGGGGTGTCTCCGTTATAGTAAACGGGGAGGAGACCGGTGAGGTGGGATTTGTGGATGGGAACGGCGTGGATAGCGCCATGCTACCGCTGGAAGTGGCCAGGGTCCTCGGGGCCCAGGCGAGGTGGGACCGGGCGTCCCGGCAGGCTCAAATAGATGGCACCCCGGTATTTCAGGTCCGCGACGTATCCGGCAAACCGTTCGTGGCGGCAGCGGCGCTCGCCTCCGCGGTAGGGGCGAGGCTGAGGCTCAGCGTTGATAGGGTGGGAGGAGGGACGGCATCGTTTACGACCCCGGGCCTTGTGCTTGACGGCGAGGAACTGCGCGGGCGCGTATTTGCTGATGTAGATAAGGGTCGATTTCAGGTTCCGCTGAAGCCCATCACGGATAAGCTGGGTCTCACCCTCCAGTGGAACGCGTCAAAGGGGATCGCCTGGGTTGGGGCGCTTGGCATAACGGCGGAGGAACGAAGTGGGCGAATCTACGTGGATATTCGCGATATACCGTTCATCCTGCCCGACATCGAGGCAAAATGGAACCCGGACGCCTGGGTGGTTGAGCTTACAACCACGCGGGACGACCGGGCCAGTTCCCCTTCACACCCCGATTGATTTATATCACGTGCCTAATTTGTATATTATTTACATATTCATGAGCTTTGCAAGCAGGTACTGGGCCGCCTCGATCTGGCCATAGGTTTTGGCCTGCTGCCAGTCCTGGTTGAGCAGTGCGGTCGCCAGCTCGGCCGATATCCCAAGCTCGTCCGATATGGCCCTCGCCAGCCGCTGCTTTGCGAGATCTGTAAGTTTCGTCCAATCCTGGGTCAGGAGCCCGTCGGCCTCCTCTGGGGTCAGGCCATATCCCACTAACCTGTCGCGAAGCGCCGGGGTGAGATCCTTCCTGACCGATCCCCACTGGCCCTTTGCGAGGGCCTCGACCTGGGCCGGCGTCAGCGTTCCCTTGGTCAGGACGCTGACCTTGGTTGTGATGTCATCCTTGGTTACAACGCCCTTTGCCTTGACGAACCTGGGCTCGCCATAGCTCGTGCAAACTATATAGACGTCATCGCCCCGGAGCAGCTTGCTGGCCTCGGTCGCCACGCTATTGCGGTACACCTCCGTGCCGGGGTCCAGGACGATAACCTCGTTTGTCTCGTTCAGCTTCTGGACGGTGATGGCATTTTGTTGCGCGTCCACCGACGCGACCTTGCCCTCAATGGTCTTGAGGTCAATCAGGGACTTCACCATCCAGGCTGTCTCCGCCCTCGTCGTATCGGTATTGGGCTCAAAGATGGCACCATAGTGAACCGGCAGTATACCGAGGCGGTTTGCGATTTCTATATACCTGAATGCCCAGTAGTTGGGCGAGATATCCGTGAAGCTCGGCTCCCACGGATTCGGCCGATCCATCTTGTCGGCGAGCTTTACCACCCGCATGAGCATGGTGACCATCTCTGCCCGAGTTATGTTCTTCTTGGGCCTGAATGTCCCATCAGGGTAACCCGAGACTATCCCATGCTCTGCAAGGGCCGTGATGTATGCCTTTGCCCAGCCGTCCTTCACATCCTTGAAGGATTGCTGCCCGCCCGAGCGGATAGCAAAGGCCCTGGCCACGATCTTGGCAAACTCCGCCCGGGTTATCGTGGCCTCGGGCTTGAATGTCCCATCAGGGTAACCGCTTATTATCCCTTCCTCGACGAGCGGCTCGATGGCATCCCGTGCCCAGCTGTATTCGATATCCTTGAGGCCGCTCTGAGCCGAAGCAGTGGAATTTATACAGGGGAGGCCCGGGTTCCCGGGCGGGGACGCGAGCATTGCTATAACCAGAACAAGAACCAGAATCAGGATTGGGGCAGCCGGGCTCATGAGGTTCAAAAACCGTCCAAATGCCTTGGCCATGGAGCATTCCCTCCCGTAATCACGTGATATAAGAGATCTTCGAGATATTCCGTCTACTCATTATCATTACTATCGCCGATTCGTTTCCTATTTCCCGGCTTGTGGATTGCCTCTTACGCAATAGTTGTATTGGTCGTCACATCGTAATGGCTACACGATAGTTACATGTTTCTCCATCCTGCACCTGCATTCTACTCCATTCTACATTTGCCTCGAGAACCCTTTATGTAATATGTGGTCCGTATGGCTGGTGATAGGCCTTATTCCAGACCTTTCTTGAGGAAGATACAGGTTCCGGTGTAGAGGACGGGATATTGGGGATATTGGGGTGGGTATTGGGGCAGGAGGTGGGGCCAGCGGGGATGGGCCCCGCAATCAGGCAGCAGTCAGGGAGTCAGGGATAGGCCTTGCAATCTGGACCCTTTATGATAAACTTAGAGTGTCACCCGAGGGAGGGAATGTCGCCAGGGGGAGGCCCTGAAGCGAAGGTGCCTGAGATGGAAATGCCTGAGGTGACGCCTGAGATGATGCCCGTGATAGGAGATAGCCGGGATGGAGACGCCTGAGAGCAAAATAGAGATGCCTGAGAGATTGAAAGACGAGGCCAGCATTTCAATTGGCCTGCGGAAGCCATATGCTGAGCGCGAAGGTGCTGAGCGCGAAGATCGCATGCTGAGCATAGTCATCCCGGCATATAATGAAGAAACGCGCATAGGGGAGACCCTTGATAAAATCGTCGACTACTTTAGCTCTTCCAGCCCCGACCTCAACGGGGCGAGTGTCCCCGGCAGAGTAGAGCCTATAGACAGGGTAGAGATCATAGTCGTGGATGACGGGAGCACGGACGGGACCTGCGGCGTCGTAGAAGCGAGGTCGAGGCAGTCGGGCGAGGCGGGCGTTGTTATCCAGCTCCTGCGCAATGGTGTGAACCGTGGCAAGGGTTTTTCAGTGAAGCATGGTGTCCTCGCAGCCAGGGGCGATTATATCCTGTTTTCGGACGCGGACCTTTCAACGCCGATTGCCGAGGTGGACAAGCTCGTTTGCTGGCTCTCTGATGGTTACGATGTAGCCATAGGATCGCGGGCCCTGGCGGAGTCGAGGATAACAATTCCCCAGCCGTTGCACAGGAGAATCATGGGCAGGGTATTCAATCATCTTGTGCAACTGGTGGCCATCAAGGGCATTCAGGATACACAGTGCGGGTTCAAGGCCTTTACCCGGGAGGCAGCTCAGACCCTTTTCACTATGCAACGGGTTGATGGCTTCGCCTTCGACGTGGAAATCCTCTACCTGGCCAGGCAGCTGGGCTTCAAGATAAAGGAGGTTCCGGTCGAATGGCACGATTCGCCGGGGACCAGGGTCCGGGCTGGCATCGACTCAGCCCGGATGTTTCGCGACCTGCTCAAAATTCGGCGCCTGCACCTGAATTTATCCTTGCGAATGAGGCAGGCCCGTCATGGATATGCAGCACAGCACCAGCGTGCGGGCGGCGCACCAGCGCCCGGCCGGTTCTGATGAATCGCCTATCCTGACAGGATCCTGGCAGATTGCCTGAATAAACCATTGCCTGAATAAACCCGAGTAAAGTGGGGGAGCCATCAGGGGAGAGCGGAGGAGGATGCTTTTGAGACTACGTAGATACCTGCGTCCTGGCAAGCCTGGCAAGAAATATCCAAGAATACAGAGAATACAGAGACATACCGTTTATGGAGCTTACGGGGGGCGCCGCCGCCCGTCGGGCTTTCTTGTGGCGTTTTATGTATTGGCGGCCGTTGTCATCGTAGCTGCTCTAGCAAGCTACCTGAGGACGGGGCAATTCGCTTTCTGGGAGCCCGGCGCGTTTAGCGGGGTGGCCTCCACTGATGCCGCGCGGGAGGCCGCGTGGGCACCGGAGGCGCTCGGGCGGGATTTCGTCATCATGGATCCCTATAATGTCCCTGGTGAATATTATAAGGCTCAGCTCCACGCCCACACGACCCGATCGGACGGGAAGATGGGGGTTGCAGATGTCATAAAGGCCTACGAGGATAGGGGCTTCAAGTTCCTGGCCATAACAGATCATGATAAGGTGTTTGACCCGGCATCCCCGGACGTGAGCGGCGTCCCAGGGCTCAATAGCGCGAACTCGAAGATCATGATTATCCCGGGCGAGGAGCACACAATTCCCTATATTTTCTGGCCGCTTGGCCACCATATGCTGAGGCTTTTTGTGACCAGCAGGACGCGGGAGCGAACGGCTCAGGCCATTGTCGATTCCACTCAAGGGGAGGGTGGGCTCGCCATACCATGTCATCCCAGCTGGACAGGGAATCTCGGGACCGGCGAGTGGACCGGGGACGACCTGGTCGGCCTGTCAGGCTACAGGCTCATGGAGATATATAATTTTCATTCGGATACTGGTAAGAATATTCAACGCTGGCATGTGGTTTCAAGGAGCCGCGGCCCTGGCTCCCCTGTATGGGGCATCGCAGTCGACGACAGCCACGAGGAGGGCCACATCGGCCTGGGCTGGGTAATGATCAAAGCGAGGGCTTTTTCGCTGGATGCTGCCAGGGAGGCGCTCAGCGGGGGACATTTTTATGCAACTACTGGACCGACAGTTGAGTTCGGCGTGGAGGGGCGCCGGATCTTCGCGAGAGCGGTGGGGGAGAAGGTTGATATCAGGTTCATAAATCTTGAAAACAAGCCCGTCGCGGTCTTCCGCTCCGTAAGCGAGGCATCCTATGAGCCTGACGGCGGGGAGGGGTTTGTAAGGGTCGAGGTCATGGGTTCGAACGGGCGGATGGCATGGTCTCAACCCTTCTGGCTTTTGGGAGCCCCTTTGGAACATTGAGCCAGGGGATAGCCCGGGTCAGGGCATAGCCTGAGAGAGGATGCTTCCCGAGCATATTCCCGGGAGATAGCTCGAGATAGGGGATAGCACACAAGGGATAGCACGCCGTTGAAGTGGCTGAAAGGGGATAGCCGTGAAGAGGTACCTGCGGAAATGGAAATGTCCGTGCTTGAGGAGCCAGAATGACCTCGTGCCCATAGTGGTGATAGCCGTCCTGCTCTTGCCCGCGCTTCTTCTGGGGTTGGGGGCCCCTTCGTTGTGGGACCTGGACGAAGGCATGTACGCCGAGGTGGCGCGGGAGATGCTGCTGCGCGGGGACTATGTGGCTCCGTATTTCAATTACCAGCCGAGATTCGATAAGCCACCCCTTCATTATTGGGTGACTGCGGGCTTCTATCGGATTTTTGGCGTGAATGAATTCTCCGCCCGGCTCGGCTCTGTCTCATTTGGCTTCCTGGGCGCGGTGCTCGTGTATTTCCTGGGGAAATCCCTCTTTTCGAAGAGGGTTGGGTTGCTCGCCGCAATTGTGCTCGGGAGCAACCTGCTTTACTTTGCCGAATCGAAAATCGGCCTGATGGACACGACCTTGACCTTTTTTATAGAACTGAGCCTCCTCGCGTTCTGGCTGGCGTGGTGCAGGCGAGACCGGCGCTACTATGCGCTCTTGGGGGTTGCCATGGCTCTCGGCACCCTGACTAAGGGCCCCGTGGCGGTTCTCCTCCCCGGAGGCATTATAGTTGTCTTTCTGGGCCTTTCTGAGGGGTTTCGCGGGGTGTGGCGCGAGGTTGCAAATCGCTGGGCCCTTCTCGGGGCAGCGGCATTTGCCCTGATCGCTCTGCCCTGGCACCTTGCCGTTTGGGCGCGGTACGGCGGGAAGTTCCTAGCTGATTACTTTGGCTATCATATGTTTACTCGCTTTACATCCGCCATTGAAACCCACGGGGGACCATGGTACTACTATCTTTTGGTGCTGGCGTTGGGTTTCCTGCCGTGGAGCGGGTTTCTCCTGGCCGGCGCCGTGGGTTGGATAGAGAGGGTGATGGCCGGGCGTGCCAGGCGTGGTGAGAGGCGCAATCATGATAGATTGCGGGGAAGCAAATTGCAGGGAAACAGATTGCAGGAAAGCGGCCTACAAGGAAACGGCTGGGATGAGGATGGCCGTGACGGGCTTGTTGCCGGAGCCTGGCGATCTGATGGGGGCCGGTTTGTCATAATATGGTTTGCAATTGTATTCCTGTTCTTCTCTATATCAAGAACCAAGCTGCCCGGGTATATCCTCCCCGGGCTCCCTGGCATCGCCCTGGCTGTAGCCTTGTGGTGGGATCGTATCTTTGTTGACGAGACGTCCGCAAGGGCGAGGAAGGAGGTCATCGCAGGGCTTTCGCTAATTGGTGCCCTGGGATTGCTCCTGGGGCTGTCCCTTGTGGCGGCCAGACCGAGCATCCCCCCTGAATATGTGAGCGCGGTGAGGCTTCTTTTCTTCTTGCCGGTTGCGGTTGTCGCCGGGACGGTCGTAACCATAACATTATTTATGTTAACGCGCAGGGCAGGGGTTGCGTTTCTAGCCACGGTTATCGTGTTTCTCCTCGTTACGGTGGGCCTTAGCGTTGCCCTCCTGCCCAAACTTGAGCTGTATAAGCCGGTAAAGCCGCTCGCCCTGGAGGCCGGGCGCTTGCTTGAAGGTGGGGGGCCGGGCGGCGGCGAACTCGGCAGCATGTTATCAGGAGGAGGGGATGCGAGCAGCGTATTTTATGCAAGGCGTCCCGTCCGATACATCCTGTCGGAGGAAAAGGCGCTCGCATTCCTAAGGCAGGACCGGCTGGCCCTCCTGATGATCCCCGAGGGGGTCTATGAATCGCTTATCAGGAAGCTGGCGGCATTTGAGCAAACGCCTGGGTCTGGCGCGGGTGGAAATAGGCCAGGGGATGGGCCGGAGGATAGGCCGCGGGCTGGGTCGGCCGCCGGGTTGAAGCTATATGTCTTGAAGAGGGCCGCAGGCGCGCTGCTTATATCAAACATGAGGATTGATTGGGGATTGGTTTTTGAAGGTTGATTATGAGCGAGGGGAACCCAATGGGGGATAGTAACTCGATGAGGAATAATGTGGATAAACACGAGTTTACTGGCAAGTTCATAATCATAGATGGAAACAGCCTGGCGAACAGGGCCTTTTATGCATTGCCGCCCCTCGCCACAACCGCGGGCGAGTATACAAACGCGGTCTACGGGTTTACGACCATGCTCTTGCGGCTTCTTGACGAAGAGAAGCCCGCGTTGCTAGCGGTGGCGTTCGATAAGGCGGCCCCGACTTTCAGGCACATGGAATACGAGGGATATAAGGCTCAGCGCAAGGGGATGCCGGATGAGCTTGCCTATCAATTGCCATGGATCAAGGAAGTTGCCCGGGCCTTCGGGGCTTCTATATTCGAAATAGAGGGATTTGAGGCGGATGATATAATTGGGACGCTCACCCTCAGGGCCGAGGAGTCAGGCTACACCAACCTCATTGTTACAGGAGATAGGGACGCCCTGCAGCTCGTATCGCCTGCGACGAAGGTGATGCTGACGCGCAAGGGCATCAGCGAGATGGAGGTATATGACGAGGACGCCGTTCTGGCCAGGTATGGCCTCGCCCCGGCCCAGATGATAGATGTTAAAGGCTTGATGGGCGACGCCTCAGATAATATCCCGGGCGTTCCGGGCATAGGCGAGAAGACAGCCATCGAGCTTGTGAAGGTATTCGGCAGCCTCGAGAACCTCGTCGAAAACCTCGACAAGGTGTCCAGGAAGCGCCAGCAAGATCTTATACGGGCGAATGTTGAGCTGGCCAGGATGAGCAAACGCCTTGCTACCATCGAGCGCAATGTGCCCATCGAGATCGATCTCCAGCAGTGCAGGGTGGGAAAGCCGGACAGGGCGGCGCTGAGGGAGATATTTACGAGATTCCAGTTCAAGAGCTTGATGAGGAGGCTTGAAGATATCCCTGGCGCCATAGCCGGAGCCCGGGGCGAAGCCCATAGCGAGAGGCCGGCATCCCAGGTTTCCGGGAGCGATGCTTCATGTGCCGTTGCCGTTCCGGGTGCCGGAGCGGGGTCATTTACCATCGTATCGTCGCCCGAGGGACTATATGATGTCGCGGCGAGGCTTGAGGGATGCAATGCGGTAGCATTTGAGCTTTTGCTTGAGGGCCCCCGGCCGATGCAGTCGTCGCTCGCCGGCATAGGCCTGCTTGGCATTTCTTCGCCGGCGCCGGGCGCCTCGCGCCCCGGGTGCGATGGCGAGGCTTTTTACATCCCGGTAGCGGTGGTTGATAGGGGGCCTGCGGGGCCCACCTGCGCGCTGGACGGCGCGCCGGGCGAGAGGATGCGCGAGAATGAGGCCCTGGCCGCGCTTCGCGGGATATTGGAAAACTTGGGAATTCAGAAAATCTGTCATGACGCCAAGCCCAAGCTGGAATACCTCAAGCGTCATAATATCGAGTTGCGCGGTCTTTCTTTCGATACAATGGTCGCCTCATACCTGGTCGATCCCGGCGCCGAAAATCACTCGCTCGGCGCTGTTGCCAGGGAGCAGCTGGGCGTGGACCTCCCGGATCCCGGATCCTTGATTTCGAAATCGAGGCGCGGGGGCGGCAATACGCCTATGAGGCTCTCGGATGTCGATGCAGCAGCCATTGGGGATATAGTATGCCGGGGGCTCCGGCTCCTGCCCGAGCTTGCAGGGCGCCTTGGCCACGGGATCAAGCACGACGGCATGGAGGATCTCTTTCGCCGGGTTGAAATGCCTTTGATTGAGGTCCTAGCGCGCATGGAGATGCAAGGCGTTTCAGTAGATGTGCCTCGCTTGAAGGAATTATCGGACGATATGAACAGGCGCATAAAAGCTATCGAGGAGGAGATCTACTGGCTTGCTGGCGAGGAATTCAATATCAATTCGCCAAAGCAGCTCGGATCGATCCTGTTCGAAAAGCTCAGGCTCCCGGCCGGCAAGAAGACGAAGACGGGCAGGTCGACGGATGCCAAAGTCCTCGAAGGGCTCGCCGGGAGGCATGAGATCGCGCGCAAGATCCTGGAATACCGCGAGCTCGTAAAGCTGAAAAGCACTTACGCCGATGCCCTCGGGGGGCTGATAAACCCCGTTACCGGGCGGATTCATACGACGTTTAACCAGACCGTGACGGCCACGGGCCGGCTTTCATCGAGCGATCCCAATCTTCAGAACATCCCCATCCGCAAGGAGGAGGGCCGTAAAATCCGGCAGGTCTTCACGCCGGGCAAGGATGGCTGGCTTATAATGAGCGCGGATTATTCCCAGATTGAACTGAGGATCCTCGCCCACTTCTCGGGCGACCCAAATCTTATTGAAGCTTTCCAGAAGGGCGAGGACATTCACGCGAGGACGGCCGCTCAGGTTTACGGGGTCCCCCTGGATATCGTGAGCGAGGAGATGAGGTCCCGGGCCAAGGCGGTGAATTTCGGCATCGTTTACGGCATCAGCGACTACGGGCTCGCGCAGGGCGTCGGCATGGGGAGGGCCGAGGCGAGGAAGTTCATTGACAGGTATTTCTGGCATTACAAGGGTGTCCGGCGTTACCTGGATGAGACGATAGAGGCGGCGAGGAGGCAAGGGTATGTTACGACCCTGCTAAACCGGCGGAGATACCTGCCTGACCTGCACAGCCCCAAGGTCCCGGTCCGCAAGTTTGCCGAGCGCACAGCGATGAATACCCCGATCCAGGGAACGGCCGCTGATATTATAAAGCTCGCGATGGTCGCCGTGGATAAGGAGATCGCTGCTCGGGGGTTGATCTCGAGGATGATCCTCCAGGTCCATGATGAGCTTGTTTTCGAGGTGCCCGAGGAGGAGCTTGATATCGTGGGGAAGCTCGTGAGGGATGTAATGGAGAATGCAGTCCAGCTCTCTGTGCCTCTCAAGGTGGACGTGAAAGCTGGGCCGAACTGGCTGGATATGGAGCCGCTTTAACGGTTAGTGATGTTAGGAGACGTCAGGCACGTTTTGGAAGGCCGCACTGGCTGCGAGCGCGTCAGGAGCTGTTAGGGGCCGCTTTAGGGCCGCTTTCGGCCGCTTTGGTGGTCTAGACATGGGGGATTTTGCGGGTTATAATGTTAATAATCGCTTCTAACGTACTCCGGGTGCTCCGGATTCGCGCGTGTTACCAAAACCGAATAATAAAAACCGGATAATAAAAACCAGGTAGAAATCGGGTAATAGCGATGATGCCGGTGAAATATACTTGGGTTAATATAAGATAACGTGTGGCAAAATACAAAGCAAAGCCTGTATGATAGGCTTGGAGCAGGCGATCGGCCTTCTGGTCTTGAAGGGCGGCAGGGTGCCGGGCTTCGGGGCCGGGGCCGGTGGGGCCGGGCTAGGTTGCTTAGCAGCAGGTTGAAGGGCCTGCGGGACCACTCCATAGAAGTGGTGCTGCAGGCCCTTTACGTGACTCAATACCGGCGGGTGTGTGCATGTTCTCCGGCTCCGGGGGTTCGCGCTTAAGTCTTCTCGAGGCTTGAGTTTTGAGCCTTGAATTTTGAGCCTTAAGTGGAGAAGCCTGAGTGATGGAGTTGGAGTAGTTGGAGTAATAGAGTAATGGAGCCTGCAGCGACCGCTCAGAATATAACCATAAGGAGGAAGCACGGTGTTTAATCTTTCTGAGTGGCTAGTTAAGAGGTTTGTGCCAAATCACGAGGAAGTGGAAAACGGCGATGTGAGGGCTAGATATGGATTCCTCGAGGCCTGGGTCAGTATAATCGGGAACATATTCCTTGCGGCGTTCAAGGTTTTCCTGGGAGTTAGCCTGAATAGCATCGCCCTCCTGGCCGATGCAGTGCATACGGCATCGGACGTCTTAACCTCTGTAGTGGTCCTTGTGGGCTTCAGAGCGGCCAGGATGCCAGCGGATAAGGAGCACCCATTTGGTCATGGCCGCGTCGAACCTATTGCGACGCTAATTATAGCCATTTTATTGGCTGTTGTGGGGCTTGAATTCGCCAGCACTTCGGTCCGGAGATTTTTCGGGACAGAGGCCGTAGGCGGCAGCCTTTTAATCGCGAGTGTGCTGGCGGCGACCGGCGTTGCGAAGGAATGGATGGCGCGGTTTTCGGTCGCGCTCGGCAGGAAGATAAACTCGGGTGTCCTGATTGCCGATGCCTGGCACCATCGCAGCGATGCCGTAGCCACCGTGCTTGTTGCGATAGCCATAGTTGCCACAGCGCTGGGTTACCCCAGGCTTGACGCTGTTTTTGGGCTTCTTGTCTCGGCGCTGGTCATATATACTGCTTATGATATCGGGATGTCCGCGGCGAGCACGCTTATAGGCGAGAGGCCGTCGCCCGAGCTTGTGGACCGGATAGGCGCCATTGCATGTAGGGTCAAGGGCGTAAAGAGCATGCACAAGGTCAGCGTCCACGACTATGGGGGCGGCCAGAAGGTTGTATCCCTTCACATCCAGGTCGACGGGTCGCTCCCTGTTACCGAGTCTCACGAGATTGCTGAACGCGTAGAGGATGCTATCTCATCGCAGATAAACGCCATAACCACTGTGCATATAGAGCCGCCCGAGCCACCCGTCAGGGAGAGCCGGGCGAGGGAATAGTCTAAGTATATGCCCCGGGGGCCCTCTGGCCATCCAGGCGATTCCCTCGGGGGGAATACAGGTATTCCAGCCAGCCAGCTAACCATATCTTTAGGGGAGACGCGATCTTCAGGGGAGACGCGGAAAAGGGAGCATATGTTTGGCAAATGGTGGCTAGATGCTGATAGGAAAAAAATAATCTGGAATAGAAGGAAAAAAGGGGTTAATGTAGAATAATTAAGGCTAGCACGGAAGGATAAGGTAATGATATAATTCCGTGTAGGGTGCAATGAGATCAAGGTTTAGCCTCGGTAGCATGAAAGGAGGTGTACCCCGGAGGTTAGCTACGGAGGCTATGAATAGAACATATACCAGGCAAGATGCGTTTCAAAATACGCAGCACATACCGCAGCAGACGACAAGAAAGGGGCTTTCGCGCAGAGAGGCTTCCAGTGAGGAAACAAGGATACTCGCAGGATTCCCCCCTCGAGCGAAGGAAGTCCCAACCAAAGCTCAAAAATAACCAGTAAGGGGGAGAGAAGATGAGAAAGAGCCTGATAGTGCTCGTAGCCGTCCTTGCGGCCCTGCTCCTGGCCCTCCCTACAATGGCGGCCGGGCTCAAGGTGAGCGGGGAGTTCGGTGGAGCGATTACTTATGATAATGGTACGACTGCAATAAGCTGGAACGACGCTGATACTTACTTAAAACTAAACCTCGATTACGCGGATGCTGATTCTGCGTTCGCTGCGCATATCCCGCTTAAGTTCTGGTGGAACGGGGCTAAAGGTAATGCCGATGAAAGCCTCGGCCGGAGCATCGAGACCCCGTGGTACGCGGTCTATGCCGGTGCCCCGTTGAAGGTCAGTATCGCTGGGTCCCCTGATGATACCTGCGCGGATTATAAGTTCGCTGGCTTCGGTGATCCCCTCGGGCTTGTTAAGGCCGTTGATGATCAGGATATGGTCGTCAAGGCGGTCGGAATGGTCGGCGGGCTCGGCGTGAATGCGCAGGCGATCAATGCCCAAAATATTGATGATACGACGACAAAGGATACAAATGAGTTCACGGATAAGCGATACGGCCTCTTGAGGTTGACCTACGGTCTGCCGGGCGGGTATACGGTCGGCGCCATCTACGCGGCAGTCGATTCCTATAAAGCAGCAAAGGAGTACGACTATCACGCCGGGCAGTGGAACGACGTTCCTGGCGGTGGAACTCTTGACTCCAGCTATGTGAACTATGCAGCTGACATAACCGGGCCGCTGCCGATCAATGAGGGTGCGACGATAACCGCTGCGATCGCTCAGAGCAAGGATATGGCGCTTGCCAATCCGGAGGGCAAAAACGCCTATGAGATCAATATCGCCGGCATTAAGGCCGGGATACTTGACCTCTCCGGTGCTTTCCGCGCTGTGGATCCCGATTTCTACACGGTCGCGGCTGATTCCGATTCGAGCGATGTCCTTACTTATAAGGGACAGCGGCAGTTCTATGGCAAGGCTGTAATGCCGCTTGGCCTGGCCGGTCAGGCTATGAAGCTAACACTCGAGGATGATTATAGGGTCAACTTCGATGGTAGCACCAAAGTTAAGGACGAGGATGTTGTCCGCCCGAGCAATAAGGTTGCTGCCGACCTGGAGTTCAACCCTGTAGCCAACTTGAAGGCCAACGTCGGCGGCTCCTACAAGGCGGCCTTCGATGATGCAGCTAACATTGACGCATACAATAACGACTATGTCAAGAACGTCTATGGCAAAGTCGAGTATAAGCCACAAGAGAACCTTACGGTCAACGCGGGCGCTGAGTGGAAGGGCGAAAATCGCTACGATGCTTCAATAGACTATGCCAAAGACGAATACGGAAACTATACGCAGACGAAGACCGACTGGGAGCGCGAGGGCTCGGGCATTAAGCTCGATGGTAAGGTAACTTACACCCCCGCTCCTGGGATCAAGGTTGAGAGCTCCGCCAAGTATGGGACCGGCACTTACGACTTCTTCGGTGATGGCGTCGTAGTTACCTCCGACCAGAATCCGCTTGGGGCAGAAGGTCCAATAGACGAGAGTGCCAAGTACTCCCGCCTCGATGTCGATGGTTACGTCGAGGCTAAGCAGGGCTTCGCGGTTGGCGGGGCCAAGGGCTTCGATGCTCTGGGCGCGGGCTATGTCAAGGTCAAGAACGCTCTCCAGACCGGGCGTGCCACCAGGTACGCGGTCTACGGCGAGGCGGTTGTTGCCCTGACGGATGAGCTGTCCGACAAGGCGGCTGTCTACAACGGCACGACCCATACCGACGATGCCAACAAGGTAAGGACGGTTCTCTATAATGGTCTTGACTACGCGCTGTCCGGCAATAGCACTGTCACTGTCGGCTATAGCTACACCAACGAACTCAAGGCTGGCAACCTCTACGCCGCCTACAAGGTGAAGCTCGGGACGGCCGAGGTTACGCTTAGCTACGGCGAGAGCCGGCTTGCATCCGATCCGTGCGATGCGGACGCCGACGCTGGCAAGCCGTGGGCGTGGCTGTGCAACATCGCCGACGAGGGTACGCATAATAACTACTATAAGCTGGGCGTCAAGATTCCATTCTAAATCAACCGGCTTATAGTAGCGCAGCCTGCGTCCCCACTGAGGATGCCGCAGGTAAAGTGAGCGAGCGAAAGGCCCCGGGGTATACCCCGGGGCCTTTTTATATCTCTTATTTCTCTTATTGCATCATGCTATTGCATCATGCACGCTTTCGGCCTCTCCCCCATATCCTAGGAAAGCAGCGGTTCTAGGTGTTGGAAGAAGGAGGCCAGCGAAGATGCAGGTAATCGGGACCTTGCTCCTCGCCGTTGCGGTGAGCCTGGATGGGCTCATGGCTGGCGTCGCCTACGGGATGAGGCGGATATCGATCCCTTTTGTGTCCCTCCTGGCGGTAAATGTAGTGTCGGCCTTGATGGTTTCGGCGGCAATGTTCCTCGGTCGGAACGTTGGCGTATATCTTGGCGAGTGGATGGCGCGGTTGCTTGGTGGCGGCATACTCATCGCGCTTGGTTGCGCGGCCGTCTGGAGCGGGTGGAGGGAGCGCAATAGGAACCCGGGCGGCGCGCCCGCCCGGGCGTCGTCGAGGGACGGGGGGATTCTTCGCCTCTTGAGCATGCCCGAGAAGGCCGACCTGGACCGTTCCGGGTCCCTGAGCCTCTCAGAGGCTCTACCCCTCGGGATAGCTCTCGCCATGGACGCTCTAGGGGCCGGCTTCGGCGCCGGTGTTGTCGGGTTCTGGAGCATCTTGATGCCCGTTTTTGTCGGTGTTATGCAGTTTATCTTTGTCTCGGCCGGGATGGCGGCTGGGAGGATCTATCTCGGCCGGAGGCTATCGTCGGGTGCGCTCCTCATCCCTGGCGGCATTTTGATCTTGCTGGGAATACTAAGGCTTGTTTGAGGCATGTTTGAGGGTTGTTTGGAGATCATCGTGTTCCTTCCAGAAAATTTCATCCGCGGAATTTAGGCTTGTAGAAGGATTTGTGGGCGTTCCTTCGAATATGATACGGCGGGTATACTGTCTCATACTGATCAGGGCGCTATCGCTCATGAGGGTATAAAATGCTTATATGGCCCGGCGGTGGTAGATTCGAGTTCACTTGGCGGCCCGGAGCCTGGGGGGCTCAGGTCCCCCAGGTCGAGGAGGAATGATAGGCGTGCAATATGGAATGAGGCTGGGCTTGACTGGTGGTATCGCCAGTGGAAAGAGCCTGGTGTCCGGGATGTTGAAGAACCTGGGCGCCGAGATCATAGATGTCGATATGATAGCGCGCGAGCTGGTCACCCCGGGCTCTCCGGCCCTAGTCGAGATCGAACGAGAGTTCGGAGCCGATGTGATCCTGCCCGCTGGCACGCTTGACAGGAGGCGCCTCGGCGACCTGGTGTTCACCGATCCAGGGGCCCTTGCGCGGCTTGATGCCATAATGTTCCCCCGTATGTTCGCCGAGGTCGCATCCCGGCTCGGCGCATTCCGGTTCAGCCGGCCCAGGAGAGAGGGACAGTCGCCCGCTCCAATATCCTCTCGGACACCATCGTCTTCTCAGGTACCAGCGCCTTCCCAGACGCCATCTGGAGCCGGCGGGGATGCTGAGGTGGTGGTCCCCCCCGGCATGATCGTCGTGGATGCAGCAATTCTCTACGAGGCCGGTATGGATGCGCTTGTTGACAGGGTGATCGTTGTGTGGGCTGATGATGAGACGAGGATCAAGAGGCTGATGGAGCGAAACGGACTCTCGAGGAGCGATGCCGCTGCGAGGGTGGCTGCCCAGGTCCCGCTGGTCGAAAAGGTCCGGCGGGCTGACTTCGTGATTGATAACTCGGGCTCGGTCGCCAACACGGAGCGTCAGGTGCGGCGGCTCTGGGGAGAGCTGGTTAGCTGGTTGGCCGGCCCCGCGCTCAGGAATAATTGCGGTGGGGCGCGTATATGAAATATTGAAGGAATCCTGAGCGAGGGGATTTGGAAAATGATGATAAGCCTTGTAAACCTTACCGGGTGGCGAAAATATGTCATGTTGTATGCCATTCCTCTGGCAGTATTGGTTGCCATAGCTGTGTCGCCGTGGTTCTTGCGAAAACTCTATCCGGTTTATTATAGGGATCTTGTGCTCAAATACGCCACCGAGAACGATGTTGACCCGATCCTCCTAGCGGCCGTGATTAGGACTGAGAGCCATTTTTGCCCCAGCGCAAGGTCGCGGAGGGGTGCGCTTGGCCTCATGCAGATCATGCCCGAGACCGGCAGGTGGGTTGCATGCGAGCTAGGCATGCGCGATTTCAATGACGATATGCTTTACGACCC
Organism: Bacillota bacterium; assembly: GCA_013178125.1. NCBI lineage: Bacteria > Bacillati > Bacillota > Bacillota bacterium. Next base: position 256,728 of record JABLXJ010000004.1, read on the forward strand.
CGAAACGAATATCCGCATAGGAAGCTGGTACCTGGCATCTCTGGCAAAGGAATTCGGGGGCGATGTGACGGTGGTGCTCGCTGCGTATAATGCGGGCCGCGGCAACGTGCGTGGCTGGCTGGAGGAGAGCCGGTGGACCGGGCGACCGGAGCACCTGGATAGTCTGCCGTTCCCTGAAACCCGCGCGTATGTGAGGAGGGTCATGCACGTTTATAAATGGTACAGGAGGCTCTATGGGGAGAACTGGCTAAAAACGGCATATTTTCCGGATAGTATTCAATTCTAGGGACTGATATGATATAATTCGATATGATTTCATGGTCGTTGTCGAACAAGCGGTGATCATTCGACGACTTCCAGGACGGGACTCGCGCGAATAGGCCTGGGGCAGGGGCCCTCGGGTGCGCCCGGGAGATGGCGGCCTAACCCAGGATGCATGCAAGATAGGTTCAAGATAGGTTATAAGTTAATAGTTCGTAGGTTATTAATTGGTCCAGGATAGATTAATTGAGGTAGGATTCATGCAGGATAGGCGGAGGAAAGGTGGAGGAAAGGAGAGCTTTCGGGATGTCAGGTGACAGTCAAGCACCTGTGGGGGGCAGAGGGCTTAAAGAGCTGAAAACTATTCAGGATGTAAAGGATATAAACATCGGGGTAGGTCAGACAGCGGCGGGCGGTGGCCGGCGATTTCATTCAGCGACGCATGAGGAGCTCCTCGCGGGGTACACCACCGACGTGTACTTTATAAGAACCCGTGAGATACTGGAACGTCTCGGGCTCGCCAGGACGCCAGTTGTGGCGGAGATTTTCCCGCGGAAGATGGGGGTGATGGCGGGCGTCGAGGAGGCCCTGGGCCTCTTAAAGGATAAAGAGGTTGAGGTCTGGGCCATCCAGGAGGGGGATGGGTTTGCCCCCAAGGATGTGGTGATGCGCATTGAAGGGCCTTATGATGAATTTGGGATATTCGAGACCCCGATCCTCGGCATGCTTGCGAGCGCCAGCGGCTGGGCCACGGCGGCGCGCCAGGTCAAGGAGGCTGCTGGTGACAAACAGGCGATCTGCTTTGGGGCGAGGCACGTCCACCCGGCTGTCGCGCCAGTGCTGGAGCGATCGGCCGTCGTGGGTGGTGTGGATGGGGCGAGCTGCATCCTCGCGGCGAAGCTGCTGGGCAGGGAGCCCATGGGCACAGTCCCGCATGCTGTCTTCCTCATAGTGGGGGACTCGGTGAAGGTGGCAAGGGCTTATGATGATTTCATGCCGCTCGATGCTCCAAGGGTTATCCTTGTAGACACCTTCAAAGATGAGACCGAGGAGAGCCTCAGGGTTGCTGAGGCCCTCGGGCGGAGGCTGGCGGGCGTGCGGCTTGATACGCCCGGGGAGCGCGGGGGCGTTACTCCAGAGCTCGTGAAGGAGCTTAGAGCCAGGCTCGACCAGGCCGGGTTTAGCCATGTTAAGATATTCGTCTCAGGGGGCTTGACGCCTGATAGGATCCGGGAACTCATACAGGCGGGAGCCGATGCGTTTGGGGTTGGTAGCTTCATTTCCCAGGCGCCGCCCATAGATATGACGCTCGACCTGAAAGAGGTGAACGGCGTTCCGATTGCAAAGCGGGGGAGGATCCCTGGTCGGATCCCCAACCCAAAGCTCAGAAAGGTCATGTAGTATGTACCCGTTGCCTCACGTAAAAATATGCTTGAAAGGGGTATCGTTGCCTCACGGGAAAATGTGCTTATAGGTACCCCTGACTTCCGTACGAGGGAGGGCGAATAAGAGAAGGGTACCGCGGGGTACAACC